>JBAZMN010000198.1:0-4776 GCA_041649735.1 Opitutaceae bacterium
TGGTGTGGGGCGCCACCGGCCTGATGAACGGCGTGTGGAACGCCGACGCGGCGATCAAGGCCATCGACTTTGCCGGCGGGACCGTGGTGCACATGTCTTCCGGGTGGTCGGCGCTCATCCTCTGCCTCGTGCTCGGCCCGCGGCTTGGTTTCGGCCGGGAAAAGATGGCCCCGCACAGCATGGTGTTGTGCATGGTCGGCACCGGCATGCTCTGGGTCGGCTGGTATGGCTTCAACGCCGGCAGCGCGGTGGCGGCTGATGGCATCGCCGCCAATGCCTTCACCACCACCACGATCGCCACCGCGGTCGCCGCCTTCACCTGGGGGTTGATCGAAAAGGCTTTCCGCGGACACGCCTCCATTCTCGGCTTCTGCTCGGGCGCCGTTGCCGGCCTGGTGGTGATCACGCCCGCGACCGGATTCGTCAACACCACGGGCGCCGTGATCATCGGCCTGCTGGCCGCTGCCGTGCCCTTTTTCTTCGTCACCAAGGTCAAGGCCTGGTTCGGTTATGACGACGCGCTCGACACCTTCGGCGTCCACGCCGTCGGCGGCACGCTCGGGGCGTTCCTGACCGGCCTGCTGGCCACGGGCGAGGTCAACGGCAACCTGACCGGCGGCGTCGCGCTGAAAAACGGCCTCGCCCAGCTGGTGACCGGCGGCGGGCTCTGGCACGAACAGCTCAAGGCCATCGGCATCACGCTGGTGCTCTCGGTGGTCGGCACGCTCGTCCTTGCCTCGATCGTGAAGGTTGTCACCGGCCTGCGGCCCACGGCCGAAGTCGAACGCCAGGGCCTCGACCTCGCGGAACACGGCGAAGAAGGCTACATCGATTAATCCTCCATTCCCTCAACCCACATTCTCATGAAACTCATTGTTGCCATCATCAAGCCCTTCAAACTCGAAGAGGTGAAGGAGGCCTTGGCGCAGCTTGGCATCCAGGGTATGACGGTCACCGAGGTCAAGGGCTTCGGCCGGCAGAAGGGGCATACCGAAATCTACCGCGGCAGCGAATACACCGTGGATTTTCTTCCCAAGGTGAAGATCGAGGTCGCGGTCGCCGCCGACATCGTCGGCAAGGTCGTCGAGAGCATCGTCAAGGCGGCCAAGACCGGGAAGATCGGCGACGGCAAGGTGTTCGTGCTGCCCATCGAGGATGCGGTGCGCATCCGCACCGACGAGCACGGCGACGCCGCCCTCTGAGCGAGAACTGCCTTCCCCGCCGGGAAAATCACGCCGGCCGGCCCTTCCCGGGTCGGCCGGCTGTTCTATTAGGAGCTCAGAAATCCCCCTCCTGCCCATCGGGAGTAACGCCTTGGGGTAGGGCGGGACCGCTGGGCCCGCCGCGGAGCTTGTGAACGTTGGCGGTACGCCGGTGGCGCAGACGCAGGAAAGGCGGTGGCCGGACTGCCGGCGGCCCGCCCGAATTACAAAACTGTAAGGTCGCCGCAAGGCGCCCGTCAGCGCGACCGGCTACTCTGAGGGCAGTACGGTTAAAACCTCCAACGCTCTGAAACGGAAATCGAATCCAATGAACCTGTATCAATTTCTTCCCGGCCGTCATCGCGGGCTGCTGCTGGCCACCCTCGCGTTGCTGCTCGGCGGCACGACCTGGGTTGTCGCCGAGTCCAGCCACGACGAGAAACCGTCCGTGCATGTCAAGGTCGACACCGCGCCATTGCCGCGCAGCGATGACACGGCACTGTCGTTCAGTCCCATCGTCAAACGGGTGACGCCCAGCGTGGTCAAGGTAGTCACCCGCGAACGGGCCAAGGAAATGGAGGTGGACGGCGGCCTGCCCTTCGACGATCCCGCCTTCCGGCAGTTTTTCGGACCTTTCTTCGGCGGACCCGGCGGCCAGCGCCGCGTCGTGCGCCAGCCTCCGGAAATGGGGCTCGGCTCGGGCATCATCGTCAGCGCCGACGGCTACATTCTGACCAACAATCACGTCGTGGATGACGCGGACAGCGTGAAGGTCACCCTGTCGGACAGCCGGGTCCTGACCGCCAAGGTCATCGGCACCGACAAAAAGACCGACATCGCCGTCATCAAGGTCGACGCCCGCGACCTGCCGGCCATCACCTTTGCCGACAGCGACGGTGTGGAGGTCGGCGATCGGGTGCTGGCGGTTGGCAATCCCTTTGGCATCGGCGAAACGGTCACCAGCGGCATCGTCAGCGGCACGGGGCGGTCGGGCGCCACCGGACTCGATTACGAGGACTTTATCCAGACCGACGCGGCCATCAATCCCGGCAATTCGGGCGGCGCGCTGGTCGACATGCGGGGCCGCCTGATCGGCCTCAATACCGCGATCCTCAGCCGCAGCGGCGGCTTTCAGGGCATCGGCTTTGCCATTCCCGCCAACCTCGCCCGGCATGTCATCGACAGTCTGGTGACCACCGGCAAGGTTGTGCGCGGCTACCTCGGGGTGACGATCCAGGACCTCACGCCGGACCTTGCGGAGCAGTTTCACCTGAAGTCATCGAAGGGCGTCATCATCAGTGATGTCACGCCGGACAGTCCGGCCTCCCGGGCGGGGCTGAAAAGCGGCGACATTGTCCTCGATTACAGTGGTCGGCCGGTTTCCGACAGCCGGCGCTTGAAGTTCGCGGTGGCCGCGACTGCGCCCGAAACCGAGGTGAAAATACGCGTGCTCCGCAGCGACAAGGATGAGGAGGTGACGGTGAAGGTTGGCGAGTTGCCGGGTGAAAAACAGCACGCGAGCATCGGCGGCAGCAAGGACAACGGCGTGCTCGACGGGGTGGAGGTTTCCGACCTCGATGCCTCCACCCGCAACGAATTTGAAGTGCCCGCCCGCGTGCATGGGGCGCTCGTGACCAACGTCGATCCCGAATCGGCGGCCGCCGAGGCCGGGCTGAGCCCGGGCGACGTGATCCAGGAAATCAACCATCAGGCGGTGCGCACGGCGGACGACGCGGTGCGGCTGACCGAGCATTCCGAAACCCGGAAGACGCTGCTCAAGCTCTGGAGTCACGGTTCCACCCATTTTCTCGTGGTGGATGAATCCGACAGCAAACCATCCTCCTGACCGAGAAATCTGATCGGTTGTGCTACCCCGCGCGCCCCCTCTGGGGCGCGCGGGTTTTCTTTCCGCCGCCGGGCTGCACTGCAGCATAGACGCCGGGCCGGCGATCCCCTAATCAAAGGACGTGCGCATCCTCGTGGTAGAAGACGACCCCAAGATCGCCTCCTTTGTGGCCGGCGGTCTGCGCCAGCATGGCTTTGCCGTCGACCCGGCTCGTGACGGCGACGAGGCGCTGGCCCTGGTCGCCACCACGGCGTATGACGCGGCCGTCGTCGATGTGATGCTGCCGCGGCTCGATGGTCTGAGCCTGGTGCGGCGGCTCCGCGCCGCCCGCAACGCCCTGCCGGTGCTGTTCCTCAGCGCCCGCAGCAGCGTGGACGACCGCATCGGCGGCCTGCAGGCGGGTGGCGACGATTACCTCACGAAGCCCTTCGCGTTTTCCGAACTGCTGGCGCGGGTGCAGGCCCTCATCCGCCGGGCGACGCAGGCCCCCGAGGCCACGCGCCTGACGGCAGGCGACCTGGCGCTCGATCTCGCGACGCGCGAGGTGCGGGTGGGCGACCGGCCGGTGGAACTGCAGCCGCGGGAGTTCACGCTGCTGGCCTTCCTCCTGCGGCACGTTGGCCGGCCCGTGACCAAGACCATGATCCTCGAACACGTGTGGGACTACAGCTTCGATCCGCAAACCAACGTGGTCGATGTGCTGGTGCACCGTTTGCGCGCCAAGATAGATCCGGATCATCGCCGGATCGAAACCGTCCGGGGGGTGGGCTATGTCCTCAAACCGTGAAGGCAGCCGGCTGGGCCGGTCGCTGGCGCTGCGACTCGGCCTGTGGCACGCCGGGCTCTTCGGACTTGGCGCGGCCGTGGTGCTGGCCGCAATCTATTTCCTGCTCGCCCGCGCCCTCGATGCCCGTGAGCGCGAGGCGCTGGAGGTGCGGGCGGCCGAATATGCCGACGCGTTTGAGACCGGCGGCGTGCCCGCCGTGCGCGCGCTGCTGGACCGCGAAGGCGAGCAGCCGCATGTCCGGTCGCTGTTCGTGCGCATTGTCGGACCGGCTGGAGACGTGACCTTCGCCAAGGTGCCGGAAAACTGGATCGATCAGGATTCGCAGGTCCTCGTTCCGGACGCCTGGGGGGCGCTGCGGTCGCAGCGCGTGCAGACGGTGCGGGTGCCGCGCGACGAGCAGCGCGACCTGGCGGTCGTATCCCGCCGGCTGTCCGACGGCGCCCTGCTGCAGATCGCCCGCAGCACCGACAACCGGGCCGTGCTGCTGGCGCCGCTCCGCCGCACCATGTGGCTGGCCGGCACCGCCGCCGTGCTGCTGTCGGCGGGCGGCGGGGCCTGGCTGGCCTGGCGCGCCATCAAGCCGGTGCGCGCGGTGGCGGCCACCGCGCGGCGCATCGTGGCCACCGGCGACCTGTCGGCCCGCGTCGAGGGCACCCAGCGCGACGACGAGGTGGGCGAGCTCGTCCGGCAGTTCAACACGCTTTTGGAGCGTAACGGCCACCTGCTCCAGGCCATGCGCGAGGCGCTCGACAACGTCGCGCACGACCTGCGCACACCGTTGACGCGTCTCCGGGCCGGAGCCGAGGCGGCGCTGCAGCAGACGAATGATCCGGCGGTGACGCGCGAGGCGCTGGCCGATTGCATCGAGGAAACCGACCGCATCCGGCGCCTGCTCGAAACCCTGCTTGATATTTCGGCGGCGGAGAACGGCGTGTTGAAAC
>JBAZMN010000199.1:0-4766 GCA_041649735.1 Opitutaceae bacterium
GGCGTGTCGCGGAAACTCTGGGTCAGCCGCTGCGCGATCACCTGGCGCATCCTGGACATCGGCTGCGGAGCCTCGTCCGCTTTCCCCTGGGTTTCCGCCTTCCCATGGGTCTCCAGATAGGCCAGCACGTCCTTCTCGACGATGCGTCCGCCGGGACCGGACCCGGTGATCTTCGACGGATCGACGCCGTGGTCGCGCGCAAAGGCCGCCGCCCGCGGACTGATCTTGAAAGGCGCCGCGGGCGCGGCCGGAGTTTCGGCTGCAGGTTTGTCGGCAGCCGCAACGGCCGGTCCGCCGGTCGTCCCGGCTGCCGGCGCGGCCGGCGCCGCGGCGGAAGCGGGCGCAGCCGCGGTCGGGATCGCCTCGCCCGGCTGGCCGAGGTAGCCGACCACGCTTTGCACCGGGACGTTGACCCCCGGCTGCACCACGATCTTCAGGAGCGTTCCCTCCTCGAAGCTCTCCATCTCCATGACCGATTTGTCGGTCTCGACGGTAAACAAGACGTCGCCCTTGGAGATCTTGTCCCCCTCCTTTTTCAGCCATTCGACGATGGACGCTTCTTCGGTCATCTGACCGAACTTGGGCATGATGATGGGTGTGGCCATGGTGGGGAGGATTAGAGGATGGAGTTGGCGGCGGCGACCACGTCGGCGACGTTGGGCAGGAAGGCCGCCTCGAGGATATGCGACTGCGGGGCGATGCCGTTCTTGGCGCCGACGCGCTTGACGGGAGCTTCCAGGTAATCAAACGCCACGTCCTGGAGGGTCGAGGCGATTTCGCCGGTGTAGCTGCCGATATGGATGGCCTGGCTGGCGACCACGCAGCGACCGGTCTTCTGGACCGAGCGCACGATCGTATCCAGATCGAGCGGCACGAGGCTGCGCAGATCGATGACCTCCGCACTCACGCCGCGCTCGGCCTTCAGTTGGTCGGCGGCCTTCAGGCAGTCGTGCACGAGCGGTCCCCAGGCCACCAGCGTGAGGTCCTTCCCCTCGCGCAGCACGTTGGCCACGCCGAGCGGGACGATGTAGTCGCCCTCGGGCACCGGGCCCTTCATGCCGTACAGCGCCTGTGACTCGACGAACAGGACCGGGTTGTTGTCGCGGATCGCCGCCTTGAGCATGCCCTTCGCATCGTGGGGCGTGGCGGGATACACGACGTACAGGCCGGGAATGTGGCAGAACATCGATTCGAGCGTCTGCGAATGCTGGCCGCCGTAGCCCTTGCCGGCGCCGGCCGAGGCGCGGATCACGAGCGGCACCTCCGTCTGGGCGCCGCTCATGTAGTGCCACTTGGCGGCCTGATTGCTGATCTGATCGGAGGACATCAGCGCGAAGTCGAAGTACATCAGCTCGACCACCGGACGCAGGCCGTTCATGGCCGCGCCGCCGGCGGTGCCGCAGATGCACGCCTCGCTGATCGGAGTGTTGAAGACGCGGTCGCGCCCGAACGCCTCGAGCAGGCCTTTCGTCACCTTGAAGGCGCCGCCGTAGTCGGCGACGTCCTCCCCGTAGAAGACCACCCGCTTGTCGCGCGCCATCTCCTGGACGAGCGCCTCCTTGAGCGCGTCCTTGTAGGTCAGTTCACCGTTGGCGCCGCGCTTGATCTCGGGCAGCGGGCCGACGAGATCGACCTTGGCAAATTCGGCCGGGACCGTCTCGCATTTCGTGTCGGTGTACATGAACGTCAGCACGTCCTTGGCCGCCGGGTCGGCGGCGGCGGCGGCGCGCTTGGCGGCGCGGGCGTTGCGCTCGGCCACCCGGCGCTCCACCGCGGCGATGCCCGCGGCATCGAGCACCTTGGCGGCCAGCAGCGCCTGCTTGTAGGTTGCGATCGGGTCGATCGCCTTCCACGCCGCCTCCTCCTCCTTCGTCCGGTACTCCACGCGCGGATCACTGAGGGAGTGGCCCCAGTAGCGGTAGCAGTCCACGTCGAGCAGCACCGGCCCCTTGCCTTCCCGGCACAGCTGGCTCGCCCGCCGCACCGCATCGCGGACGGCGAGGATGTTCATGCCGTTGACGACCTCGGCATGCAGATTGTTCTCGGCGAAGCCGGCGGCCCGGCGCGCGATGCGCTCCACCCCCGTGACCTCGTCGTCGGTGCGGTGCGTCATGCCGTAGTGGTTGTTGCAGACCAGGAAGATGAGCGGCAGCCCGAAGGGGTGCTTGCCTGCGTAATGGTTGCTGAACTGGGCCTGCGCCGCGAAGTTCAGCGCCTCGAGTACGACGCCGTTGGCGTACGCCCCGTCGCCCGCGAAACAGCAGACGACGTTGCCGCGCCGCAGATAGCGGTTGGCCAAGGCCGCGCCGGTCGCGATCGGTACGCCGCCGCCGACGATGGCGTTGGCGCCGAGGTGGCCGACGGTGAAATCAGCGATGTGCATCGAACCGCCCCGCCCGCGGCAGTAGCCGTCCTCCTTGCCGAACAGCTCGCAGATCGTGCGGTACACGTGCTCCTCCAGCGCCGCCTCGACCAGCTCGGCGCGCGCGCCGGACCCGCACTTCGGCACGCGTTTCCGCAGCTGCGCGTCCGTCATCCCGCGGATGGCCACCGTGCCCTTGGCCAGGCTCTCGCCGTGGCCGCGGTGCGTGCTAGTGATGTTGTCGGCGAGCCCGAGGACGGAGCAGGCCCCCGCCGCCGTGCCCTCCTGGCCGACCGAAACGTGTGTCGGCCCGCGGTAGTTGAAGTCGCGGATCGGCTCGTACGCGCCCGACCGCAGCTTGACGATCATCTCCTCCATTTCCCGGATGATGAGCATGTCCTCGAGGAGGGCGGTCGCCTCGGCGGGCGTGATCGTCTTGGCCTTCAATTCGGCGGCGAGATCGCCCGTGTAGCGGTAGGCGGGGATCTTGCCGCAATCGATTTCGAACGCCGTGAAATCCGGGCGCGAATTGCTCAGGTAGGTGGGTGAATCGGGGGTTGCCATGATGAATGTTGGTTACTGCGCTCGCACGACCTTGACGCCTTTTTGCATCAGCGCCTTGGCGAAAGTGATTTTTTGCTCGGTGATCAGGACATCGACGTTATCCCACCGGCCGGCGCACGCAAACGCCACCTTGCCGGCCTTGCTGCTGTCCGCCAGGACGATGACCTTCCGCGCCCGGCCCATGATGATCTCCTTGGTAAAAGCCTCGCTCGGGTCGGTGGTGGTCAGCCCCTCCTTCGGGGCGAATCCGATCGTCCCCATGAACGCCTTGTCGACGTGCAGGTCCTCGAGGATCAGCCGCGTGAGCGGTCCGACGAATGTCTGGCTCAGGCGCCGCAATTCCCCACCGATCATGATCAGCCGCGGCCCCCGGCCGGCCAGGGCCTGGGCCGCATGCAGCGAATTGGTGACCACCGTCAGGCTCGTCCGCTCCCGCAGCAGCCGCGCCAGCTCCAGCACCGTGCTGCCGCCATCCAGGTAGATCGTGTCGCCCTCCTCCACGAACGCCAGCGCCGCCTCCGCGATCCGCCGCTTCTCGCGGACGGCCCGCGCGCTCTTGTCCTCAAAGACCGGCTCGTCCAGCCGGCCCTCCACGCTCACGGCCCCGCCGTGCACCCGCCGGATGGCCCCGTTGCGCTCCAGCTGGTCCAGGTCCCGCCGCACGGTCGCGAGCGAGACCTGCAGCCGGTCGGAGAGGTTTTCGACGCGGATGACGCCGCTGTCACGGATCATCGCCCGCAGCTTGTCCTGCCGCTGCGGGGCCAGCGCTTTGGGGGTTCCGTTGGGCATGGTGATGATCGATTATGGTCGATTTGGAGCACAAAAAGACAAAGATCAATCACAATCGATCACGCCTGCTTGAGCCGGGCGCCCCAGTCATCGCTCGCCGTGGAGAAAAGGCGTGACCGCTTTGGTGTAACGATCGTTACACCAAAGCGGTCATCACGGACGCGGTGGGAAAAAAGAACTGGCTCTTCATCGGCCATCCCGACGCGGGCCAGCGCTCGGCGATCCTCTACTCGCTGGTCGTCTCCTGCCGGCGCCACGGCAAGGACCCATTCGTCTACCTCAAGGACGTGCTCTCCCGCCTGCCCGCGATGACCAACCACGACGACCTCGCTCCACTGCTGCCCCGCCATTGGCAGCCGCCCAAGTCCGCCATGCCGGGGTCGTAGTTTTGTGTCGTAGTGGTTACCAGTACGACGCTCCGCAGGTCGTAGATCTACCCGGATTGATTGCCATTACGCCGCGTCAAGAAGGCACCCGGCCGGACGCTTACCGACGCTTACTCTACGACGCCAAAAAAATCGGTAACAGTTACCTATCTCGCCGGATCGAACCGGTTGCCGCCATTCCTAATGGATCTTCAGGTCCAACCCGATTTGCTTCGCGGTAATTTCCTCGCAGTTCACGAGTCCCGCTGCCGCATCGCTCGTGTGCGCCATGATGTCGTCAAATGACTTGTAGCGGTATTTTGGATCGGCCGGAAGCATGACCGCGTTTTCGATCTTCATCTTATAGCCCACGCAAAACGTCTTGAAGTAAAGGTCTTTCTTGGTCTTGGCGTCCAGAAGCCTGGCCTTCACAAGCACCGACGGTTCGTAATGCCCCGAGTAGGGACCAGAGACGTAACCCACGACGCCGAACCAAACGGCAAGGATCGCATCGGCGTCAACGTGAACGCCCGAGTAGTCGTCGTCTTTCCTGTCGGCCGCGAGTTTCGGAGCCTGGTCCCGGACTACGATTACATCGTAGCCGTCTGCCTTCAGATTGCGCTCCACATCCGTCATGATCTTCTCCGAGAGCGCCGGGTGCTTTCCCAGGATCGAGGCAAACTGTT
>JBAZMN010000200.1:0-4739 GCA_041649735.1 Opitutaceae bacterium
CTTCGGCAAACTCTTCACCGTCACCACCTGGGGCGAAAGCCATGGTGGCGCCGTGGGCGTCGTGGTGGACGGCTGTCCGCCCCGCCTGCCGCTGGAGGCTGCCGAGATCCAGGCCGAACTCGACCGCCGCCGGCCCGGACAGAGCGATCTCGTTACGCCGCGCCACGAGGAGGACAAGGTCGAGATCCTCTCCGGTCTGTTCGAGGGCTGCACCACCGGCACGCCCGTTTCGATGCTGGTGCGCAACACCGATGCCCGGCCCGGCGCCTACGACGAGATGAAGGAGAAGTTCCGCCCCTCGCACGCCGATTACACCTACCAGGCCAAGTTCGGCATCCGCGACCACCGGGGCGGCGGGCGCTCCTCGGCGCGGGAGACGATCGGCCGCGTGGCGGCCGGCGCCATTGCCAAAAAAATCCTCCGGCTCGCCGGCGGTGTGGATATCCGCGCCTTTGTCACGCGCGTCCACGACCTCGAGGCCCCGCCCCTCGATCATTTTCCCTCGCTGGCGGAGATCGAGGCCTCGCCCGTGCGCTGCCCCGACGCCGCCACCGCCGCGCGCATGATCGAACGCATCAAGGCCGTGCGGGCCGAGGGCGACTCGGTCGGCGGCCTCATCGAGTGCCGGGTGCGCGCCGTGCCGCCGGGCCTGGGCGAGCCGGTGTTCGACCGGCTCGAGGCCGACCTTGCCAAGGCCATGCTCTCGCTGCCCGCCACCAAGGGCTTCGAGATCGGCAGCGGCTTCGCCGGCACGCTCCTGAAGGGCTCGGCGCACAACGACGCCTTCGAAAGCCGCGAGGGCCGGGTGCGCACCCGCACCAACCGCAGCGGCGGCGTGCAGGGCGGCATCAGCAACGGCGAGGAGATCCGTTTCCGCGTCGCCTTCAAACCCACCGCCACCATCCTCCAGCCGCAGCCGACCGTCGACGTGCAGGGCCGGGCGGCCGAGCTCCAGGGCCGCGGGCGCCACGATCCCTGCGTGCTGCCCCGCGCCGTGCCCATCGTCGAGGCCATGACCGCGCTCGTGCTCGTCGACCACTGGATGCGCCAGCACGCGCAGAACGCGACCTTCAAATTCTGAAGCCTCACGCCAAGTCCGCCAAGCGCGCGAGGATTGGTCCGGACTCGCAACCTTTGTGTGCTTGGCGTCCTTTGCGTGAGAAAAGATGAGTGCTGAAAAACCTCTGGTCTATCTGGTTCTGGGCGCGGCCGGCTCGGGCCGGCGCGGGATCGTCGCCGACCTTCTCGACGGCGGTCTGGCCGCGGACGACCAGGCGCTCACCCTGCTCCCGGCCGGGGAGCCGGCGGGCACCGCCGACGCGCGGCTCGGCCGGACCGCGCGGTGGGCCTGGACCGACGGCCGCATTGAGGCGCCCGACCTCGCCGGCGCCACCCACGTGTTTTTCCTTGCCGACGGCCGGCGCAATCCCGTCGACCAGGTCGAGGCCTTCCAACCGTGGCTGGCCGCGGGTGGCGGCGAACTCGCGCGCATCCTCTGCGTCATCCACTGCGGGCTCGCGGCGAAGCACCAGGAGCTGCGGACGTGGTTCGATGCCTGCGTGCACTTTGCCGACGTGGTGCTGTTCAACCGGCGCGAGGGCCTGGCCAACAAGTGGCTGTCGGACTTCCAGGCGCACTATGCCGGACTGTTCCTGCCCTGCCTGTTCGAGCCGGTGAAGGCGGGGCGCGTGCAGAACCCCGCGCTCATCCTCGAACCGCAGGCGCGGCGTCTGTCGCACTTCTTCGACGCGGAACTGAATTGGGAGATCACCGGCGATGACGAGGAGGCGGCGGAAGGCGACGAGGAGGTCGAGGCGCAGGCCGAGCAGGACCCCTATCTGGAGCGCCGGCCGGGCGGGCGGCGCGTGAAGGTGATCCCCGACATCGCCGGCTTTCTCCCGCCGTTGCCGGGCTGAGTTCCTGGGCCTCACGCCACGACCGCAAAGGTTCGCAAAGACGGGGCGAGGTTGATTGCCTGCCCTCTGCTTCCTTTGCGTGCTCCTGTGCTAGGATTCCGGGTTGGGTTGCAGCGCCCCTTGCCTCGAATACCTTGCTTGAAAATCGGCGGAATTCGCGACGTCTGGTGCGCTAAACTGGGCGAAACTTTTCCACCATGATCGATTCCACCATGCCCGTCTCCGCCCCCGTCTCCCTGCCGTCGCCCCGCGTGATGTACCGGGCGTTGACCCGGCGCGACTCCGCCTACGAGGGCGTGTTTTTCGCCGGCGTGAAGACGACCGGCATTTTCTGCCGTCCGACCTGCCGCGCCAAGAAGCCGCGGGCGGAGAATGTTGAGTTTTTCCCCTCGGCCTCGGCCGCGCTGCACGACGGCTACCGGCCCTGCCGGATGTGCCGGCCGATGGACCAGGTGCAGCCGCCGCCCCCGGTCGTCACGCAGCTCCTGCGCGCGGTGGAGGCCGATCCGGCCGGGCGGTTGGCTGACAAGGACCTGGCCGCGATGGGCATCGACCCCTCGACGGCGCGGCGGCGCTTCCGCGCCTACTACGGCCTGACCTTCCAGGCCTATCAGCGGGCGCGCCGCCTGGGTCTGGCGCTGCACGAGGTGCGTGCGGGCCGGCCCGTCATCGACGTGCAGCTCGACGGCGGCTACGAGTCCACCAGCGGTTTCCGCGGGGCGTTCCGGCGCGTGTTCGGCAAGCCGCCGCGCGGCGCGCGGGCCGACGACTGCCTGCTGGCGCGGCGCCTCGACACGCCGCTCGGCAAGATGCTGGCGCTGGCCGACCGGCAGGGGTTGCGTCTCCTCGAGTTCGTGGATCGTCGAGGGCTGGAGAACGAAATCTCCCGCCTGCGCCGCCGGCTCCGCTGCGCGGTTGTGCCCGGCATCAACGCCGTGCTGGCGGCGACGGAGCAGCAGTTGCAGCGCTATTTTGCCGGCCGGCGGCTCACGTTCGACCTGCCGCTGGCGCCGGTCGGATCGCCTTTCCAGCAGGCGGTATGGGCGGCGCTGCGGCGTATCCCGCCGGGCGCGACGCGCTCCTACGCCGAAATCGCCGCGGAGGTCGGTCGCCCCGGCGCCCAGCGGGCCGTCGGCCGGGCCAACGGCTCCAACATGATCAGCCTTGTCATCCCCTGCCACCGGGTCATCGGGGCGGACGGTTCGCTGACCGGCTACGGCGGCGGTGTCTGGCGCAAGCAGCGCCTGCTCGACCACGAGCGGACGCACGGTGGGAACCGCTGATCGGCGCTCATCTTCGCTGATCCCATCCGCGTTGATGCAACGCGACCGGCATCTGATATCCGACGTCTGACATCTTTTCAACTTCGGCCATACTCCACCTCCTTGGCGGCCTTCGGTAAAGAGAGCGGCCGTACCTACAGGGTTTTAAGCACGCCTGCCTGAATCCGCTGACGGGGATCATGCCGGTACGGCGGGGCCGGCGCCGCGGTCGAGCGCGGCCAGCAGTGGCGTCCCCCGGGGGCTGCCCCAGCCGGTGCAGGCGTCCCACCCGGTGCGGGCGGAATAGTCGCCGTTGTTGCCGGAGACGATATCGCGAAAAACCGGGGCGGCCGGCGCCAACTGGTAGAGCGCCGGGTTGATGAAGCCCAGCGGCTGGCTGCGGCTTTGGTTGATCAATGCCACCAGCCCGGCCCACAACGGCGCTACTGCGCTGGTGCCGCCCACGACCGTGTCGCGCCCGTCGACGCGCGTGACGTAGCCGGTGGCCGGATCGGCGTTGCCCGCCACATCAGGCACGCCGCGTCCGGCGGCCTGCCCGGGATTGGCCGGTGGCGGCACGGCGGCGTTTTGCTGGTAGTCGGGCGGGGGAAAGACCGTGCTCACGCCGCCGCCGGTGGCGCCGCCGTCGAGGGGATCGTTCCAGACCACCTCCCTGGTGATGGCGCCGTCCTGGCTTTCGAGGTGTGTGCCGCCGCAGCCGAGCACATAGGGGCTGGAGGCGGGAAAATCCACGCGGTCCGGGCCCCGGCCCTGCGGAGTGTCCGTCGAGCCGCTGTCGCCGGCCGCGCAGCAGATGGTCACGCCGAGCAACGCCGCCTCCTTGCAGAGGCCGTCGATCGCCTGCAGGGTCTGGGCCGCCCAGTCGGGCTCGGGGCCGCCCCAGCTGATGGAAACGACGGAGGGCTTGCGCTGACGGTCGTGCACCGCGGTCGAGACCGCCTGCTGAAAACCCGCATCGGTGTTGGGCGCAAAATAGACCGCGATCCGGGCCCGCGGCGCGATGGCCCCGGCCACCTCGATGTCGAGCATGACCTCGCCGTTGGCGTCGCGGGTGGGGCCGGTGGGATCGTTCTGGCCGCCGAGCACGGAGACCGCCTCCACCACCGGCGGCGCCAGGCCGAGCCCGGCAAAGTACGCCTGCAGGTCCTCCACGGCATAGCCGCCGCCGAGCTCGATCAGCGCGATGCATTGGCCGGTGCCGTCCCGGCCGCCGGGAAAATCGTAGAGCCGGGCGACCTCCAGCGGCGTCATCGGCCGCGGCCCCGGCGCGGCGCGCGGGGCGGGTTTTCCGGGCCTGCGTTTGGCGAAGCGAAAGTGTGGCCGCAGTTGCGGCCGCGTGTCCAGGCCGAGCACCGCCTCCACCAGCGGGGCCACGGCGCCCGGGAGGCTGACCGGCTCGGCATGGCTCCGGAACCGGCTCCGGCCTGCCGCGTAGGTTTTCAGCGTCACGCCAAAGGCCGACTGGATGGCCAGCGCCGGACCGGCGAGCCGCACGGTGCGCCGGCCGGCATCCGCCTCGACCACCTCCAAGCCCTGCGCC
>JBAZMN010000201.1:0-4721 GCA_041649735.1 Opitutaceae bacterium
CCGCCGGAGTGCGCCTGCTCCGGTGCAACGATGCATGGTTCGGCGTGACCTACCGCGAGGACGTCCCCGCGGTGCGGGCCGCCATCCGGCGGCTGATCGAGCAGGGCGCGTATCCCGAACGGCTCTGATCGGTTTCCATAGGAGCAAACCGGTTTCCGGCGAATCTGCCGACAAAAACGCGGAGCCGGATGCCGGCTCCGCGTTGGCGTGCAAGCGTCTCGGATCAGAGCTCGCCGCTGGTCTGCATCTTGTCGTTGAAGTAGGCGTTGCGCCCCTGGTCGAGTTCGATGGAGCGGGTGTCGTCGTGGTAAACCGTCGGCGCAGATGATATCCCCTGGAGAAAAACCGACGTCAGGGCACTGTGCGTGTTGCCGTGCGTGAGCGCCGTCTTTCCGTCGCCGCCGACGAGCGGCGCGGTGACGTACTTCATGATTTTGCCGCCGTCCACCGTGACGGTGTACGCACCTTGCATGCCGGCGATGTCGACCCTGGCATCCTTGACTGATTCCATCGTCCCCCACGCGGCAAAGACGGCCCGGGCCAGTTTTTCCGCGGTCGCGCGGCGGGTCTGGTCGGGTGCATCAATATAGGCGCGAACCCACGCACCGGGCTTGGTGGCGTACGCGATGCTTACGCCGGAGAGGTCGGCGCCGGCATAGCTGCCGGCAGTGATCTTGAATGCGCCGACGCCTTCACAGGTGGCGGGCACCTCACCGGTCAGCTCGCATTTGCAGGGGGCCGAACAGGCGCAAGTCTCGGTATAGAGACCGGTCACGGTATACGGAACCTTGTCGGCCGCGCGGGCGGCCAGCGACAGGGCGAAGAAGACGATGAACGGGACAACGGGCTTCATGTTGATGCTTCCTTGGGATTGAGGGCGATTGGGAGGACTGACGAAAAGGGTGGATGGAGCTGGAAAATAGGGCCAAGGCTCCGGATCAATTTTGAGCCCGGCGATGATCATCCACCGCGACGCGAGGGGTATGCGAAGTACCCAAGGAATGCATGCCCCGCCGGTTGGCAAGAAGCGCGGAAAGTATAAGATTTTCTTCGTGCCGGCCGAAAGCGATTCCGCGGCCGGCCGGCCAGGCGTCGATCCGCAGCGACTGCAACTCCGGCCGCCGTCCGGGCTAAAATCAGGTCCTACGGCGTTGCCGGCTCCAGAAACTTGAAGGAATCAAGGAAGGTGCGGATGCCGGGCGGGGCCTCGCTGCCCTTGTAGGCGGTGGCGAGCTGATAAACGATTCGTCCGCCGACGAGCACGACCCTGCCTTCGAAGACATAGCCCTGGTCGTTGGCGGCCTTGAAATCGAGCGCCGGGCAGCCGGAAAATTCGTACCGGTTGCTGTCCAGCAGATGGGCCTGGACCGCTTTCATGAAATTGTCCCGGTTGGCGAGCAACTCCCCCTCGATATCCAGTTTGGTGCCGGAATCATAGGCGAGGCAGCCGATGATGTAGATGGTGGTGCCTTCCTGCCCCATGATGCTGTTCATCTGATGGGTGCCCAGCTTGTCGCTCACCGGTTCACTCGACTCCTTGGCGGTGGCCGGCATGGAGACGGAATAGTTGTCGGCGGTTTTCTCAAAAGTCTTCCAGCTTTCCTCCGCGCGGACGGCGGGGTGCAGGAACAGCGTCAGCAACAGGAAGGCCGCGGGCATGCCGCAGCGAAGTTTGGAGGCGGACGGCGTTTTCATGGGATGATCAAGCGGGATGGAAGGGTGAACCGGGTCCTAAAGCATCGAAGCGTATTTCCCGCCCATGGCAAGTGGGCGGTCCAAACACCTTCCTCCTTTCCACCGGATCGGGAGATCCGGCGCCGGCTGCGGCCCGCCCCGGGGGCATCCAACGCCGGGATTCAAACCGCGTCCACGAAGATCAGCACGCCGGTGGCGTTGTCATGACCGCCGCGCTGACTCGCCAGGTCGATGATTTTCCTGAGGCCGGCCGCCGGCTCCTCCGCCGTGACCAGCAGGTGGGCGAGCTCGCGATCCTCGATGAACCGGGTGATCCCGTCGCTGCACAGCAGGAGCCGGTCTCCGGCCTGGAGCGGCCGGTCCAACTGGTCGGCCAGCGGCGGCTTGGGCTGGCCGATGCAGCGGGTCAGCGCGTTGCGGGTGCGGGGATTGAGGAGGAGGGCGGCGCCGCGTCCGTGCCGCGCCTTGAGCTCGTTTTCCACCGTATGATCAAGGGTCAGCTTCTCCAGCGTTTCGTTGCGCAGCAGGTAGCAGCTGGAGTCGCCCACATGCGCCAGTTGCAGCCGGCCGCCGTGCAACCGCGCCACGGTGAGCGTGGTCCCGATCCCGAAGGTGTCGTCGATGATCTGCCCCAGGCTGGCCACGCGCTGGTTGATGGTCAGAAAGAGCGACTGGAAATCCCAGTCTTCGGCGGTGGCCAGCCGGCGCGTCAGCGCCGTCAGCTGGGTGACGGCCTCCTCGGCCGCCTGGGCGCCGCCCGCCAGCCCGCCGATGCCATCCGCCACGGCATACAGCTGCAGTTGCTCATCGCAGAGGAAGCGGTCCTCATTTTCTTCGCGAACTTTCCCGATGTCGGTGAGCGCGGCGGTGCGGATGCGCATGGATGAAGCCGACAAGCTAGCGGGGCCCGCTGCAAACGAAAGGCTTAAATTGCGCGGCGCGATTTTCCCTGGTCAGGCGCTGATACTCGCGCTTCGGCAGGCATTCGAGAAACAGGCGCCCGTAGGCCTTGGCGAGCACGCGGGCGTCGAGGATGGTGATGAGGCCGCGGTCGGTTTGCGTGCGGATGAGGCGGCCGATGCCCTGGCGGAACTTCACCAGCGCCTCGGGCAGGGTGAGCTCGTTGAAGGGGTTGCCGCCGCGCTCGCGGATCCACTCGGACCGGGCCTCGGCGACCGGTTGCGTGGGCACGTCGAACGGCAGCCGGGTGATCACGACCTGCGCCAGCGCGTCGCCCGGCACGTCGACGCCCGTCCAGAAGCTGTCCGTGCCGAAGAGGATCGCATTGCCGGCCGAACGCATGCGCCGGGCCAGCTCGGTGCGCGAAGCCTCGGCCCCCTGCGTGAAGAAGGGCCGCCGGTGCTTCGCATAAATGGGTTCGAGGGCGTCGGCGCACCGGCGCAGATCGTGGTAGCTGGTGAAAAGCACGAGCGATCCGCCCGACACCTGGAGCGTGCAGAACCCGAGGTAATCGACCAGCGCGTCAACCGCGAGGCGCGCGTCCGCCGGCGAGGGGGGCGGCATGTCGGCCGCCACGTAGATGCGCAGGTTGCGCTCGTAGTCGAAGGGCGAGGCGACCACGACGGCGCGGGCGTCCTCCGCGCCGATGCGCTGCTGGTAGGGCTCGATCCGGCCGCCCATGGCCAGGGTGGCGCTGGTGAACACCACCGCGGTCTTCCGCCGCAGCAGGTGCTCGCGCAGGTACGGCGCGACGTCGACCGGCGCGGTCCGCAGCGTGACGATCTGGCCCTTGCGGCCGGAGCGTTCGAGCCAGTGCACGTGATCCTCCGCATTCAGTCCGAGAAACTGCTGAATGCCCGTGCGGTAGGTGGTCAGCCGTCCGCGTTGCTCGAGCAATTCGTCGCGGTCGCGGCCGTCGTCGAGGCGGTCGGCCAGCATGCCCACGGCCTTGCCCAGTGCCAGCAGCGGGGCGTCGAGCCACGGCTCGGCAAAACCCTCCTCGCGCAGGCGGACGACGGGCTGCCTGTCCAGCAGGCTGTCGCGCAGGAAGCCGAAGAACTGCTCCGCCGCCTCCAGCGCTTCTTCCACGAGCTGCTTCTCGCGCGCGCCGCCCAGCCGGTGGAGCAGGCCGCGCTTTTTCTGGGGATGCCAGAGATATCTCAGCAGGCGGTCGGTGCCGTAGCTGCTCAGCCGCAGGCCGAAATGCTCCGTCGCCACCTCCGGCACGGTCTGCGCCTCGTCGAGCACCACGAAGTCGTCGGGAAACAGCACGCCGCGCGTGCCGCCCTTCTCGCTGGCGCCGCCGGCGTTGAGGTGGGTGAAGAGCAGGCTGTGGTTGACGATGATGACCTGCGCCTGCCGCAGCCGGGCGCGGGCCCGCTGGTAGAAGCAGTCGCCGCCGGCGCAGTGCTTGTGGCTGCAGGCGGACGAGTCGGCGTTGACGGCCTCCCAGACCTCGGGCGCCGGCGCCGGATTGAGCTCGTGGCGCAAGCCCTCGCGCGTTTCCTTCGCCCAGGCGGCGATGCGCTGGAGCTCCGCCTGCTCGGCCGAGGGGAAAAGTTCCTGCCGCCCCTGCAGGGCATGCGCGAGGCGCGTGGTGCAGAGATAGTTGGCCTTGCCGACGAGCACGGCGGACTTGAATTTCGCGTAGGGCTTGAGCGCTGCGGCCGACTCGAACAGCCGGCGGCAGAGCCGCAGGTCCTTGGTCTCGATCTGCTCCTGCAGCGAGATCGTATGCGTCGAGACGATCATCTGCCGCGACTGGTCCAGCGCGTGGATGATGCCGGGCACGAGGTAGGCGAGACTCTTGCCCACGCCGGTGCCGGCCTCGAACAACAGCACCTCGTCGCCCTCCATGGCGGCGGCCACGGCCCGCGCCATCTGCTCCTGCTGCGGCCGGTGCTCGAGACCGAGCTCGTCCTGCAGCCAGCCGTGCACGGCGAAGGCCTTGGCCGCCAGGGCGGGGGCGTGGCTGACAGGCGGTGCGGCACCGGCGTCATCGCGAAGTCCGATCATGGATTGAGAATGAGACCGACCAGCAATGGATTGTGGCCGGCGCAGTGCAA
>JBAZMN010000202.1:0-4710 GCA_041649735.1 Opitutaceae bacterium
AATCCACCACTGAGATGTCTGCCATCGACGAAGGCATCGTCCGCGAATACTTCGAGCAGAACGGCTTCCTGGTCCGACAGGCCAGCAAATATCAGGCGCAGTCCCGGCGCAAAACCAGCGACGAGGAAGTCGACCTGCTCGTCTACAACCCTGCCTACCAGCGCGGCATCCGCCAGCCCGACTTCTTTCTGTTCTCGACCGAGCTGCCCTTCATTCATCGGGCCATCGTGGTCGTGAAGGGCTGGCACACCACGAGCCATTTTACTCCGGCCATGCTGAAAAGCAGCCCGGAGATCTTCAACTTTCTCGCGGAAAACGTGGTGAAGGATGCTTCGCGCTTTTTCCCCGTCGATCCCGACGAGCCGGGCAACCATCCCGATATCACCAAGATCCTCGTTCTTCCCGGCCTGCCCACGGCCGAGCCGTTCCGCACCCAAAGCGTGGAGATGCTCAAGGAACGCGGGGTGGATGCCATCATTTCCTTCCGCATGATCCTGCGCGACATCATCGATCGGATCGAAACCAACCGGAACTACCGAAAATCCGACACCCTGCAGCTGCTTCGCATCCTCAAGACTTATGATTTTCTGAAGGAGCCGCAGCTCGACCTGCTGCCCGAGTCCGCCAGCCGGAAGATGCGGGCCGAGGCGCGAAAACAGAACTAGAGGACAGCGCGGATCGGTTTTACCTCTCCCGGCTCACCCCCAGCGCATGAACATTCATCCTACCGCCATCATTGAGGACGGGGCCCAGATCGGAGCGGATTGTGTCGTCCATGCCCACGCGATCATCACCCGCCACACCCGGCTGGACGATGGCGTGGTGGTGCACCCCGGCGCGGTCATCGGCGGCGATCCGCAGGACCTGAAGTTCGACCCGGCGACGGCCTCCCGGGTGCGCATCGGCGCGGGCACGGTCCTGCGGGAAAATGTGACGATCAATCGACCGGCCACCGCAGGTGGCGAGACGTTCATCGGCAGAAATTGCTATCTCATGGCGGGGGCCCACGTGGCCCATGACTGCATGGTTGGCGACCACGTGGTGCTGGCCAACAACGTCCTGCTGGCCGGCCATGTCAGCATGGGGGCGCATGCATTCGTCGGCGGTGGGGCTGCCCTGCATCAATTCACCCGGTTGGGAGACAGCGCGATGATCGGCGGGCTGGCCCGCATCTCCCTGGATATTCCTCCGTTCGTCATGGCGGTCGAACGCGACGAAATCGTCGGCCTCAACCTCGTCGGTTTGAAACGGCGCAATTTTGCGCCCGAAATCGTCGCCGAGCTGAAGGAATGTTTTCGCGAGGTCTATTTCGACGGCGGCAATGTCCGGCTGCGGGCCCAGGAGGTGCTCGCCCGCGGGGTGCGGAGCGCGGAAGCGCGGAGCTTTCTCGAGTTTTTCGCCGGTGGACGGCGGGGCATGGCGCGCGCCCGACGGGTTTGGTCGACGGAACAGGAGGCGGGGTCCGCGGCGCTTTGACCACGCGGCCTTGACGTTCACAGCCGGAGTTCCACTACTGCCTTCCATGCCGGCCCGCCGTCAGCCGAGACTTGCCATTACCTGTGGTGATCCCGCCGGCGTCGGGCCGGAAATCATCGCGGCGTGGCTGGCGGCGAATCCCACCGAGGGGCGGCAGACCGCGGTGATCGGACCGGGGCGCTGGCTCGAGACACTGCCGGCTGCAGGAGAGAAGATTCCCGTCGGTCTGGAGGAGTTTGAAGCCCAGCCCGGACACCCGTCCGGCGAGGGGGCACTTGTGGCTTGGGCCGCATTGGAGCGCGCCGCCGCCGGCTGCAAGACGGGCGAGTTTGACGGCGTCGTCAGCGGACCGGTGAACAAGGCGTGGCTCGCGCGCATCGGTTATTTTTTTCCGGGACAGACGGAGTTTTTCGCCGCCCGCTGGGGTGGGGAACCGACGATGGCCTTCTGCGGCGGACGGTTGCGCGTCGCGCTGCTCTCCTGGCACGTGCCGCTGCGCGAGGCGCCGGCTTTTTTCACCACCGCCCATCTGCGGCGCACGGTGCGGGCGGCGGATGAGCTGGCCCGGGCCGAGGGGGTGGCATCGCCGCGCCTGGGCGTCTGCGGATTCAATCCCCACGCCGGGGAGGGAGGGCTGCTCGGCGACGAGGAGCAGCGCATCATCAACCCGATTCTTGCCGGACTGCGGACGGCCCATCCCGGGCTGACGCTTTGCGAGCCGGCGGACACGCTGTTTGCGCGCCAGCTGCGCGGCGAGTTCGATGTCGTGATTGCGCTGTATCATGACCAGGGCCTGGCCCCGCTCAAAGCGGTCGATTTCGACGAAGCGGTCAACGTCACGCTGGGCCTGCCCTTTGTGCGCACGAGTCCCGACCACGGCACGGCGTTCAGCATCGCGGGCCAGGGCCGCGCCAGTCCGCGCAGTTTCGCCAACGCGGTGGCGGCGGCCCGGCGGCTGATCGAGTGGCGGGCTGCACGGTGATCCTGCAGAGTCACCAGTCGCCGAGCGGCAGCGTCCACTGCACTGCCTCATGGCCGCGAACACGGTGACAATCCTGCCCATCGTGGTGCGGTTTTTCTTTGCGCAGCAGACCTTCATCCAGGGCATCGCCACGACCGGGACCAAGCGCCGAAGGGATGCCAGACCGGCGGGCGTTCCCGGGTGAAAATTCCCTCCAATTAGGTGTTGTCATCCCCCGGCTTTGCCGCAAGAACCACGCCTCGACCTTGGTCATTCCTACCTACTGATTGATGGCTAACGCATTTCCTTCTGGTGGCCGCCCCGGCTACCCCCCGCGTCGCAACACGGATCCGTTCGCAAACATCCGTCGCAATCACCGGATCAAGGCCGAGCAGATCCGGGTCATCAGTCCCGAGGGCAAACAACTCGGGGTGCTGGCCACGGGCAAGGCGCTGCAGCTCGCCCAGCAGTTCAACCTCGACCTGGTCGAGGTGGCGCCCAACGTCCAGCCGCCGGTCTGCCGGATCATGGACTTTGGCAAATACATGTATGAGGAGTCCAAAAAGCACTCCCATGCCAAGACCACGGCCAGCAAGATCAAGGAGATCGAGTTCAGCGTGCGCATCGAGCACAACGACTTCATCACCAAGCTGCGCCACGCGGAGGAGTTCCTTGATCACGGCAACAAGGTCAAGCTGCGCCTGAAATTCCGCGGACGCGAGATGGCGCGCACCGAGATGGGTTTCGAGGTCATCAACCGCGCGCTGACCGAGCTGTCGAACATGGGCCATCCGGATGGCGCGCCCAAGCTCACCGGGCGCAACATCTACGTGATGCTGACGCCGCTGCCCACCAACAAGCGGAAGCTCAAATTCCACGTCAGGGAAAGCACCGCGCCCGCGGCCCCGGCTTCATCCCCGCCGGCTTGACCTGCGGGTGCAGACTCATGGCGCGGCTTTACGCACGCAGCCTGCTGGCCTCGGCGGCCGCCCTGATGCTGACCGGCGGCTGCACGGCGCCGGCCTCGGCGCAAAACCGGTCGGAGGCCGGCCGGATCATCGCCGCTCCCGCCGCGCCGGTACCCGCGCCACCTCCGGCCGCGCCTTCCCCCGCCGCCGTGGCGCCGCCGGCCGGGCCGGTCAGCCGCCTCTGGCCCTTCAAACGTCTTTACAACACCGACTATGTCGATGTGCAGGCGATCGCCGAGCACTATGGCCTCAAGGCGTCGTGGGTGACGAGCGGGCGGGTGATGCAGCTGGCGGACGCGCGCGGACGCGTGCGTCTGAAATTCGAGGACCGCAACCGCGACTGCTATCTCGACGGCGTTCGCGTCTTCATGGGCGAGGCCACCGTCTTCAATCGCGGCAGCCTCTACGTCAGCAAGATCGACGTCATCAAGACCATCGCTCCATTGCTGAAGCCCGCCGATCATGCCGGCCAGCTGCCGGCCCCGCCCCGGCTCATCGTGCTCGACGCCGGCCACGGTGGCAGCGATCCCGGCAAGCAGAATACGGCCCTTCATCTCAATGAAAAGGACCTGACGCTCGACGTCGTGCTGCGCCTCCGGAAACTCCTCGAAGGGCGCGGTTACACGGTGCTCCTCACGCGCAGCGACGACAGCAGGCTTTCCCCCCTGCAGCGGACCGATCTTGAGCGCCGCGCGGAGGTGGCCAACCGCGCCCGGGCGGACCTTTTTCTGAGCGTTCATTTCAACTCGGCGCCACCGGCCGTGACCGGGAGCGAAACCTATGTGCTGACACCGCAATTTCAGCGGTCGAGCGCTGACGACAAGAAGGATGACAGCGCGGACAAACCCCTCCCGGGCAACCGCCAGGATTTCGCCAACGTCGTCCTGGGGTTCCACCTGCATCGCGCCCTGCTCACGGGCCTGAAAACGTCCGATCGCGGTTACAAGCGCGGGCGCCTGCTTGTGCTGTGTTTCGCTGAATGTCCGGCCGCCTTGCTGGAAGCAGCCTTCCTGTCCAACAATGCCGAGGCGCGCCGCGTCGCGACCCCCGAATTTCGCGAACAAATCGCGCACGCGATTGCCGATGGGGTCGACGATTATGCGGCGGCGCTTGCAGCTTTGCATCCGGTCGTTTCCCTTCCTGTCGGAGCGCATGTTCCCACTGCCGCGTCCAAATAAATCGATGAATGCACGCACCGGTCGGCGGGTCGCCATCCTGATTTCTGGCCTCAGCCTGTGGGCTCCCGCGAGCCGCGCCTGGGATTACCCAGGCCACCGCATCGTCAACCAGCTCGCGCTGGCTTCG
>JBAZMN010000203.1:0-4660 GCA_041649735.1 Opitutaceae bacterium
CCGCCCGAAATCCAGGCCAAGTCGGTTGTTCCGGTCAACCTGCCGGTTCCGTTGACCGTCAGTCCATCCACGCTCCGCACCGGAGATTGATCCTCCACCACCCAGTCCCTTGACCGCCGCTTCCCATATCGGCCGCGTTCTGGCCACGATGACGATGGCTGCCATCATGTCTCCGCGCGCCGATGCACTCCTGGAATTCAACGACGGGCACGACCGGGTGACCGTCAGCGCCGCCTACGGCATCACCTACGATTCAAACCTCTTTGTGCATGCCGGCGGGGCCGGGGATTACAACCAGTCGCTGACGTTGGGCGTCAATTACACCCGCCGGGCCGGTCTCATCGGCGTCAACGCGTCGGTTTCAGTCAGTACCGCGCGCTTTACGAAATTCAGCGGCGAGGATTTCACCAACCCCTCCTTCAGCCTGGAGTTGACCAAGACGCAGGGCCGTCTCACCGGCGCGGTTGGTTTCACGGCCCAGCGCGAGAGCCGCAGCGATGTCGCCGCGAATCTCCGCGCCGACTCGTGGAATTTCGGCTCGACCATCAATCTGCGCTATCCGATCAACGAGCGCTATTACTTCACCAGCGGGACCGAGTTCAGTCTCCACGACTACGTGCAGCAGGGCCCGCTTTTCAACCTCTCGTCCTACTCGGAGGCGGTCGATGTGTTTTACGTCTACACCAGCAAACTGGATCTGATGGGCGGTTATCGCATCCGGCTGGGCGACGCCGCGGGCGGATCGCACACGCAGGATCATGCGCTGACCATGGGAGCCACCGGCGGCATTCTGCCCAAGCTGAACGGCAGCGTCCGGGTGGGGTATCAATGGCGCAATGAAAGCAGCAGCGCCGGCGGTCACTATGGTTCCCTGACGTCGAGTCTTTCGCTCGCATGGCCGATGACCAAACGGGTGGCGTTCAATTATGCGGTGTCCAAGGATTATACGACCGCGGCCACCGACGTCTCGGTCGATGTCACCGCTTTCAGCCTTTCCGTCAGCCTGAAACCGGCCTTCCGGCTCAAGCTGGTCCTCAACACCGGAATCGACTACTCCATCAGCGACTATTTGGGCGCCCGGGGCGACGGCCGGCAGGACAGGGCCGTCTCACTCAACGCGGGCGTCAGTTTCCCGATCACCGCCGCCATTTCCACGTCGCTTTCTTACGCCTATACCGACAATCACTCTAATATCGCCTTCTCTAATTTCGCCCGGCACACTGCAACCTTCAGCCTGTCCGCCCGTTATTGATGGCCATGCACCGCTTCATCCGTCTTTCCCGGACCACCACCGTCGCCATGGCGTGGGGGATTCTCGGCCTGATGGCGGCTTTCGCCGAGACGCCGGCCCCGGCCGATTCCAAGGCCGACACCAAGGTCAACTTCATCTACAAGCTCACCAACGCCGACCGCCTGCGCATCACGGTCTTTGGCGAACCCGACTTGTCCACCATCTCCCGCATCGACGCCCGCGGCAACGTCAACCTGTATCTGATCGGCGACGTGCACGTGGCCGGCAGCACGGTCAATGAGGCGCAAAAGATCATCGAGGCCGCCTACCACGACGGCCGCTATCTTCGCAACCCGCAGGTCACGATCTCGGTGGAGGATTATGCCCCGCGCACCGTCACGGTGGACGGCCAGGTGAAAAGCCCCGGCTCCATCTCCCTGCCCGCGGAGTCGACGCTCACCGTTTACCAGGCCATCATCCGCGCCGGCGGCTTCACCGACATTGCCAAGGGGTCCGCCGTCAGTGTCACCCGCGTCCTCCCTGACGGCAGCAAGAAGGTCTTCACTGTCGACGTGGACAGTTTGATCAAGGGCAAGGATCGCGCCAACGTCAAGGACGACACCCTCCTCCTGGAGCCGGGCGATATCATCTACGTGCCCGAACGCCTGATCTGATCCGGTCATGCCCTCCCCCGCCATGCCAGAATCCCCTCCTCCATCGCCGGCGCCGGCGGTCGCACCGAGTGGCCCGGACGAGCATGCGGTGGAGCGGCGCACGCTGCGCGATTACTACATCATCGTCCGCGAGCGCCTGTGGATTGCGCTGCCGCTGGCGCTGCTGGCCGCGCTGCCGCTGGGCTATTACCAGATGCGGGAAACGCCGATGTACGAGAGCCATGCGACCATGCAATTCGAGCGGCCCGAAAAAATCGTGATGGTCGACCAGGTCATGGATCAATCGCCGCGTTCCGAGATCGACATCAACACCTATCTCCAGCGCCTCAACAGCGCGAGTCTGCGGGCCAAAGTCATCGATTCCTTCACGCCCGATGAAATCAAAATCCTGCAGCGGCCCTATCTCAAGGATCTGCCGCCGGGAGCCGGACCACCGTCGGCCGCGGCCGCCCTGGGCAGCGTCTATGCCGAGTCCGTGCGGGGCAGCCTCATCATCCTGATCACCGCCCGCCACCGCGATGCCGAGGCCGCCGCGCTGGTCGCCAACCGTTACTACAAACAATTCGTCAACTACCTGATCGAAAAAAGCGGCGGCTCCAATGACGAGGCGGTCGCATTTCTCCAGAAGCGCGCCACCGAGCTGCAAAAGGAATACGAGGAAAAGGAGCAGCGGCTGCAGGATTACAAGAAACAGCACAACCTCATCTCGCTGGACGACAGCCTGAACATCATCACCGACCGGCTGAAGAGCGTGAATGGCGCCCGCACCGCCGCCCACCTCGACCGCCTCAACCTCGAGGTCTACTCCAACCAGGTCCAGGAATTCAAAAAGACCGGCCGCGACCTGCTGGAAATCTCCTACATCGCCGGCCACGGCACCATCGCTGCGCTCAAGGCCCAGCTGGCCGAATTGACCCAGCGCCAGGACATCCTGAGCCAACGCTACCTGGAGCGTCACCCCCAGATGATTGAAATCGCCCGCACGCTGACGCTCGTCCGCGAGCAGCTCGCCAGGGCCATCGATCTCGCCATCGCCGACCTCACCGCCAGCCTGGAAAAAGCCCGCGATTCCGAGCAATCCCTCGACCGGGAATATAACAAGCAGGAAAAGGAACAGCTGCGCCTCGATGACCTCAAGGTCGAGTACCGCAGCCTGGAGGACCAGGCCGCCGTCGCCAAGAACGCCTACTCCCAGGTGCTGGACAGCCTCAACAAGACGACGACCTCCAAGGGACTCGACTACCGCATTCCGGTCAGTCTCCTCGACCGCGCCGTGCCCAATTTCGCCCCCTACACCCCCAACCGGACGCGCATCATCCGCACCTGCATCATGGTCGGCCTCGGCGTGTTTCTTGGCGTGGCGTTCGGGCTCAGCGTCATCGATGACCGGATCAAGAGCGCCTGGGACGTCGAATCCTACCTCGGCGTCAACCTGCTCGGCATCATCCCCGACCTTGCCAACGTCAAGGATGAGGACAAGCACATCCTCGCGATCAAGGCCAAGGCCACGCCGGGCGTCGAAGCGTTCCTGAGCGTTTACAGCGCCGTCAAGATCCAGTCGAAACTGGATTACCCCAAGATGCTCCTCGTCACGAGCACGATCCCCGGCGAGGGCAAGACCCTGATCTCCTGCAACCTGGCGGGCTGCTTTGCGCGCCATGGCCGGAACACGCTGCTCATCGACTGCGACATGCGCCGGCCGATGCTGCACCGGCATTTTCAGCTGCCGAACGACGCCGGCATCCTCACCTGGGCCGAGGCGGGCGCGAGTCTTGAGGGCAACCTGCTGGCCAATCCGCACCTGGGCATCACCAAGATCGCCGACAACATTTCGCTGCTGCGTTCCGGCGGCCGCTCCAAGAGTCCCACGGAGTTCCTGGAAAACCCGGTGTTCGGACAGTTCCTCGATCAGCTCAAAAAGCACTTCGACCTCATCGTGATCGACTCCCCCCCGGTCGGCGCCGTCTCCGACAGCCTGCTCATCGCCGAGCATACCGACGAGCTTATCTATGTCTGCCGGTTCAATCGCGCCTACCGCAAACACATCCGGCAGTTCGTCCGGGCGCTGCGCGAAACCAAAAACGAGTTCCTGGGCATCGTGCTCAACGGGTTGTCCCCACGGCGCATCGAATACTACACGAACTACCGGTATTACCGCAGTTACAAGAAATACTACGGTTCGCAGAGCTAGCCGGAGGCGGTCCGCCGGCCCCCCGCTGCGCCGCATTTTCCTTCTTCATTCCGCCGGCCCCCTCCGGCAAGCTGTCCCCCGTGCCCTCCTCTTTTCTTCCGGCCAGATTCGACCCCAAGCAACCCATTGCGCTCATCGCCGGCCAGGGGCTCTACCCCGTGCTCGTCGCGCAGGCCATCCGCCGCGCGGGTCTGGCGCTGAAACTGGTGGCGTTCGATGAGGAAACGCGCCCCGACCTCATCCAGAGTTTCCCCGAGGCCGATCGCCGCACGATCCTGGTGGGACAGCTGGGCAAGATGCTGCGCGCCCTCGAACAGTTCGGCGCCGGCTACGCCTACATGGCCGGCCAGATCGCCCCGCGCCGTCTTTTCAGGGGCCTGCATCCCGATCTCAAGGCCACCCGCATCCTCCTCTCGCTCAAGCGCCGCAACGCCGAGACCATTTTCGGCGCCATCGCCGCCGAGATCGAAAAGCTCGGCCTGACCCTGCTCGATGCGCGCGCCTTCCTTGATGACCACCTGGCCGCCCCCGGAGTCATGACCGGCGGCCGCTTCCCGCTCGACC
>JBAZMN010000204.1:0-4652 GCA_041649735.1 Opitutaceae bacterium
CAGCCGGCGCTGATTCCAGCGCGTGTCGCCTGGCGGACCGAAGAAGACCGCCCGCTGGTTGTTGTCGACTCCATGGACGGCGTAACCCAGCTGCGCGAAATGTGCACAGACCTCGGAGCCGATCAGGCCGGACGAGCCCGTGACGAGGAGGATTTTTGACGACATGGCCAAAAAAAGAAAAGCAGAGCCGGACAGGGGAAGCAATCACAACGGCCCGAACCGGGCCCGGGCCCAGGCGACCAGCCAGGTCAACGGATCGCGGAACAGGCGGATTTTTTTGCCCGCCTTGAAGGAACGCGAACGGTAGGTGACCGGGATCTCGATCGGCCGGTGGCCCCGGCGGACAAGCTTGATCAGAAGTTCCCAGTCGAAATCGAACCGGTTGCAGGTGAACGTCAGCCCCTCAAGGCACTCCCGCCGGAAAACCTTGTACATCGTGAAGGGATCCTTCAGCCAGATGCCCAAGGACAGGTTGATGAGCAGGGTGAAACTCCAGTGCGCCGCGTTGAGGACAAACGCCTCCACCGGCTGGTCGGAGAAACGCCGAATGGCCCAGCCGCCCCGGCCGTGGCGCGAGCCCAGGACGAAAGCCTGCCGGCCGTCCACCAGCGGCTGCAGTAACGTTTCGTAGTCGGCGAGATCGTATTCAAGATCGGCGTCCTGGATCAGGAAAATGTCCCCCGTGGCCTGCGCGAAGCCGGCCCGCACCGCATGCCCCTTGCCGCGCGGCCGGTCCTCCAGGATCAGCTTGACCCGCGGATGGTCGCGGTAGCCGAGCACGATCTCGCGGGTGCCGTCCGTGGAATTGCTTTCGACGAGCACCACCTCGATCGGCATCCCGGGGATTTCCTTGGCCAGCAGCGCATCGAGCGCCTTTTGCGCGGTGGCGCGTTCGTTGAAAACCGGCACGATGACGGACAGGGAGCAGGAGGCGGGGGGCGGTTGCATCGGCAGACGTGCTATGGCCCGGGGTGCCGCCGCGAGACCACTTCTTTTTCCGATGGGTCCATACATGACCACGCCCGCCAGCAGCAGGGTCAGTCCGGTGCCGGACAGGATCAGCGCTAGCGTCCAATGCTCGGGACGATAGGTGAACGTCACGCGGTAGGTGCCGGCGGCCGGCACGGCCACGCCCTTGAAAGCATGGTTGACCCGAAAATAGTCCGCGGGCTGGCCGTTGAGAGTGACCCGGAAGCTCCGGGGCAGCCATGCTTCCTGCAGGACGATCACGCCGGCTTTCGGTGCGGTCACCCGGAATGACGTCGAGTTGGTGGTGAGCCGGTAATCGTCGGCCGGCACGACCAGGCGGACAGCCGAGGCGGTTGATGCCGCCGGCGCGTGCCGGTCGCCCGTCTGCACCGCGGCGAACGGATGTCCGGCATCGGCCCGGATGAGGGCGACGAACTGCGGGAGCGTGTCGTAGGCCAGCACCTGGTCGGTGAAAAAGGCGCGCGGCCACGGCGTCGCGCTGCGCCAGACGTCGAGGTCGGCCATTCCCACCGGCTGCAGAATGGAGCCCAGCCGCTCCCGGTCCTCCTGGGAAGCGAGGTAGTATTTGACGTTGAGAAAATCGCAGACCGGCTTGAGTGCCGGGAGGGTTTCGGCACGGACGACCAGCCGCCAGTCCGACACCCGTTCGAAACCGCCCGCCCCGGCCAGTTCGCGGTACCAGGGGTTCATCAGTGCATCAGGGCCCGAGATGCCTTCGAGGTTGTAGACGTCATTCCACCCGGGAAGAAGGTTGCCTTGGAGACCGACGACCCGAAAAGGTTCTGCCGCCAATGCGGTCTTGATGGATTCTACTGCCGGTGAAGGCGCCTGCAAATCGGCTCGGACACCGGGCGTCGTAAAGTAGTCCTCGCTGAGCGTGGCGGAGTAGTGCAGCCCCTGGCGGATCAGCAGCACGCCTGCCGCGAGCAGCGCGGCGAAGACCGCCAGCGCCGGCCAGCGCCGCCGCCGCAGGCACCAGGCGGCGACGAGTGTCAGCCCGACCAGCGCCGCGAGCAGGAGCGCCAGATAGGTGAAAAAGAACGGATGCACCGGCACGATCAGCCGCCATTGCCCGAGCCCGGGATGACCGGACCAGTATTCCGCCATGTCTTGAAAGTAGGCCAGCAGCAGACCTGCGAGCAGCAGCAGGGTGGCCAGCGCCGGCCGCCACCAGCCTTTTTTCCCCAGCGCCACCTCCGCCGCCTGGAAGCCGTATCCTGCCAGCACCGCGAGGAAAACCATGGCCACGCAGGAAAACGTGTTGGCCAGATGGACGACCCGGGGCAAGAGGGGCAATCGGAGAATCAAGCCTTCCGGCACCCACGCGAAGGCGAGGCTGGTGGCGCCCAACGTGCCGGCCGCCATGACCAGTGCGAGTGAGTTCCGCCAGAGGCGATGGAGACTGGCGCAGAACCACAGGACCCCCAGCAACAGGAAGAAATTAAGGGAAGGAGCGATCACGTTGTGTCCGATCGAGAGCTCGCGATAAAAGATGTCGTCGAACAGGCCGATCACCCGGTGGCGGGGGAGCTGCCAGATCTGGGCCCGGTCGGAAGTCGTGTAGGCGTGACGCAGGGAGTCCAGGAAGGTCAGCCAGACGGGAGCGCTCAGGAGCAGCAGAATCAGGCCGGCCGCGGCGGCGAGGGCGAGCTTGCGCCATTTCTCGCGCCAGGCGTCGGCGGAGAACAGCAGCGCCAGACCGCCGGCCAGGTTGAGGGCCAGCAGCAGCATATCGGCTTCCTTGACGGTTCCGCTGGTGAGGAGGGAGCCGTTGGCCAGGATCAGTCCGAGACACCAACCGGCGGCCTCGCGCCGGGTGGATGCCTGGACCAAGCGCACCCAGCACCACAGCACCCAGGGCGCCACCCCGACGCTGAAGACCGCGGGATGATTCAAGCGGAAGCTAAAAAAGCCGACGAAAGCCGATGCGAAGGTCACCAGCGCTGCCACGGACAGCCCGCGGGTCGCCGCCCAGACCGTGAAGCCGAGGCCGGCGGCAAAGAGCGCCTTGGCGAGGATAAACTTGAGGTCAAAGGCCGACGACGTTCCACCGGCCAGCAACTCGGGGAGATGCAGGGGATCGCCGAGCATCGACTGCCCCTGGCCCAGCAATGGAACACCGCAGGAATTATACCGGTTCCAGAGCGGCAGTTCACCTTCATGCAACAATGCGCGATTTTCGAGGACGGTATAGGGAAGATGCTGCCACATCATCGCGCCGATGTCGGAGCCCCGCACGTTCTCCTGACGCGTGTCGACCAGGCCCGGGAGGGTGGGCACTGCCTGGTAGAGCAGGACGACACCGTTGTTCGGCGAGACGAAACTCCGGCCACAGAACACCACGGGATAGGAAGCAGCGACCGCCGCCACCACCGCGATCACCGCCAGAAAAGTATGCGGGCGCCGGACGGCCCGGCCCCGCAATTCCGCGAAGAATGAAGGATGCCGGCGCAGGAAGCATCCACCCAACCCGATCAGTCCGGCGGCCAGGGCGAAAATCAGTGCAAAGCGCCCGGCGATGAACATCTGGCCGGGGCCGGCCTGCAGCAGGAGCGGCCGAGGCAGGGCGACGGCATAGTAGGGGTCATTGAGGCCGGACGCGACCACCATCCGCACGACGCCGCGGTTGACGGTGTGTTCGCTGATCTGGTGGAGCGGAGTGAAATCCTCCGGCGCGAAGGACCGCACCACCGCGCCGCCCGGGCCCACGATGCGCATGCCGGAAAACGTGACGGTGCCGCTGTCGTCGATCGGATCAAAGCGCAGCGCCTGATAGGTGCCTTCGGGCAGGAGGAAACGGCAGGTTACGGGAATGTTGCCACCCGGGACCCCGAGCGAGGAGGTATCCGCCTCGTTGAAACCGCGGCCCAGGTCGAAATACACCTTGCTCGTGGCGCGGACCGACGACGCCAGCGTCACTTCCAGGGTGAAATTGGCCGGCTGCCATTCCGACCAGAGCCAGGTCAGCAACGACGCCAGAATTGCCGCGATGAGAAGGGTCGATGCCCGGGGGCGGAAAAGCATGGCAAGGAAAGACAGGCGGCGGATGATCGTAGGGGTCACGACCGCGTCGCCATCGGCTGGCCGCGGCGCCAGGCGGTGGCGGCGTCGAAAACAATCGCCGCCACGAAGAGGAGGAGCAGCGGATAGGCAGCGGCGAGATAGACAATCGAGAGCGTCGGGAAAGAGGTCACCTGGACGAGAGCGCACACCAGCAGGCAGGCGGCGCAACCGCCCCAGGCCGCCGCTGCCAGCACGAAGGGATAGGTGAGCTGGCGCCGGGCGATCAATTGCCCGGCCCGCACCAGCCCGATTGCCTGCGCGACCAAAACGAGGCCAAACCACAGCCGCCGCAGGATCCGGCCGATGTTCTGAAGGACGCCGACTTTCCATCCGTCCCGCCAGTCATGGTAGGGCAGCGCATATTCCATCGCTCCTGCGGATGGATGGGAGAGTCTGGAGCCGGCCAGGTCGCGGAAGAAGTCAAGCTGCTGACGGGTGCCCTGACTCTCCGGACTGGAAGCTGAGAAATCGCGGAACGAGGCGAAATAATCCGCAAACTCCACGTACAGACTCGCGAGGGCCAGGGTCTGGCCCGCCTGCCATGGCGGCATGAAACCGCTGCGGTGCGGCCCGGCCGGCAGTCTCCCATCGTCGCAGGC
>JBAZMN010000205.1:0-4643 GCA_041649735.1 Opitutaceae bacterium
TGCGCTGATGGCCAAGGCGGTGCTCTCCATCGAGGAGGTCGGCCGCGCGCTTGATCCGGCCTTCGACCTGCGCCAGGTCGCGCGGCCCGTGCTGCGCGAGCTGCATCGCGAACGCTGGAGCCCGACGGCCCTGCTCGGCAAGACGCGCTCGCTCCTGACCTCAGCCTTCAGCCGGCTCGGAGATCTGCCCACCGAACTCGACCGCCTGCTGCGCCGCCTGGAGCACGACGACCTGACCGTCAATTTTCAACATCGCGGCCTGGAAGGTTTGAACGAAGCCCTGCGGGCCGCCAGCAACCGCATCGCCCTCGGCGTCATCATCGGCGCGCTGATCATCGGTTCGTCCCAGATCGTTACCACCGGCATCCCCCCGCATCTGTTTGGCTACCCGCTCCTCGGCATCAGCGGCTATCTGCTTTCCGCCCTGCTCGGCTTGTGGGTGATCTGGGACATCTTCCGCCACGGCCGGCACAAATAGCCCCACCGGCACCGAAGTTACCGGTCCGCCGCCGGCTTTTGCTGGCGCGCCGCGGCGAGAGCCTTGACCATCTCATCGCGGGCCCGCTCGAAGTCCGCCTTGATTCGATCAAAGTCTGCCGATCCGGCCTCCTTCAATTCCGCCAGCAGTTTCTCACACTGCTCCAGCTTCGCGTAAACCGGCGCGTAACGCTGCTTGACGTCCGCGGCGGCCGGTTTGACCTCGGTGTCCACCTGCGCCCGGATGGAGGCCAGCTCCTGCTCGGCAGCGCTGACATAACTTTGGACTGCCTGGGCGTAGGCATCGGCGGGATCCGCCGTGGAGGTTTCCCCTGCGGCAACGCGCACCGTGGTCAAAATGGCGGTAAACAAAACAAGCCGGAGAGTTTTCATGATGGAATTTCGGTCATGGATGAAATGCCAGTCTAGAGGCTATCCGAAAACCAGTGGACGAATCGTAGGGGCGCAGGCTTGCCCGCGCCGCCGCGGCGGGGCTTGCTGCGTCCCTCCCGGAGGGCGCGTTCTGCTGGCCTGCAGAGCGCCCCGACCATGCCTGATGATTCATATCTGCTTCAGATTTTCGGGTAGCCTCTAGACAGCTTGGTGCGGGATAGTTCCCCACTCCCAATGTGAAGCCTGGGTTCTGAATGCAGTTGCTGTGCCCCGACGCCGGCCTAGTAGTGCGGTCATGGCGACGATCACCCCTCCGTGCAGCCTCCCCCCGACCCGGCCTCCGCCGGCGCGGCCGGAGGTCCTCGCGCCGGCCGGAGACTGGGAGTGTGCCCGGGCGGCGATCGAAAACGGAGCCGACGCGATCTATTTCGGCCTGGAGCGCTTCAACGCCCGGATGCGGGCGCAAAACTTCACGGCGGCCGACCTGCCGAAACTCATGGAGTATCTGCACCGCCGCGGAGTGCGCGGCTATGTGACCTTCAACACGCTGGTCTTCACCGACGAACTCGCCGAGGCGGAGGAGTATCTGCGCCACATCATCGCGGCCGGGGTCGACGCCGCGATTGTGCAGGACATCGGCATCTGCCGCCTCATCCGTGCGCTTTCGCCGGACTTTCCGATCCATGGCTCCACTCAGATGACGGTCACAAGCGCGGCCGGCATCGCCTTCGCGGAAGAACTGGGCGCCAGCCTGGTCGTGCTGGCCCGGGAAAATTCGCTCCCGGAAATCGCGGCCATGCAGGCGGCGCAAAACCCGGCCCGGCCGGCCCTGCCGCTGGAGGTCTTCGTCCATGGAGCGCTCTGCGTGGCCTACTCCGGCCAGTGCCTCACCAGCGAGGCGCTCGGCGGTCGTTCAGCCAACCGGGGTGAATGTGCGCAAGCCTGCCGCCTGCCCTACGAACTGCTCGCGGACGGGCGGCCGGTCGATCTGGGCGGCCGTCGCTACCTCCTGAGTCCGCAGGATCTTGCCGGACTTGACGTGCTGCCCGAACTCATCCGCCTGGGTGTGGCCTCGCTGAAAATCGAGGGCCGGCTGAAAAGCCCCGAGTATGTGGCGAGCATCACGCGCGTCTACCGGCAGGCGGTCGACCGGGTGCTGGCGGAAGCGGGCGGGTCTGCCGGACGCGAAAGCGTTGTGCTGGCCGAGCTCCATCGGGAGCACGATTACCCGATGGAGATGGCGTTCTCGCGCGGCCTCTACACCGGCTGGTTCCGCGGCACCGACAACCAGAAGCTGATCCACGCCAACTTCGGCACCAAGCGCGGCGTCTTCCTCGGCGAAGTTGCCCGCGTGGGCGCCGACCGCGTTTCGCTCCGCCCGGTCGCGCCACTCAAGCCGGGGGATGGCGTGGTGTTCGATGCCGGGAATCCCGAGGCCAAGGAAGAAGGCGGCCGCGTCTACCAGGTGGAACCGCACGAGCGGGAGACCGTGCTGCGTTTCGGCCAGGGCGACATCGATTTCCGGCGCGTGCACGTTGGCGACCGCATCTGGAAGACCAGCGATCCCGCGCTGGAAAAACGCATCCGGCAAACCTATCAGGGGAAACAGATCCGGTTTCAGCGGCCCATCACGATGGAGGTGCACGGTCATGCCGGGGTGCCGTTGACGCTGCAGGCCAGCGACGGATTGGGCCACGTGGTCAAAGTGGAATCGGCCGCGGCCCTGGCGCCAGCCAAGACCCAGCCGCTCACTCCCGCGCGGTTGCGCGAACAATTTGGCCGCCTGGGCGGCACGCCCTTCGAGCTCGGGGGACTCACCTCGTTGCTCGAAGGCGACCTCATGCTGCCGCTGAGCGAGCTCAACCGGCTCCGCCGCGAGGCAGTGGCGGCACTGGAACACCGGCGGGCCCAGCCCCGGCGCTGGCAGTTGCAGGAAGCGCCGGCCCGCCTGACACCGGACCGGACCGGACCCGACGGCGGCCCCGCCTCCCGTTCCCAGCCCGAGTTGATTGTGGTCATCCGCCAGCTGGAACAGCTCGAGGCCGCGTGGGCGGCCGGCGCGCGGACGATCTACTGCGAATTCGAGGACCCCAAGCGCTACCGCGACGCCGTCCGCCGCTTTCGCGAATTCCAAGCCGCAACCGGTGCCGCCGCCTCCATCTGGGTGGCGCCGCCGCGCATTTTCAAGCCCGGCGAGGAATGGATCCTGCAGCAGGTGCTTTCCTGCGAAGCCGACGGCTACCTGGCGCGGAATTACGACCATCTGGCCTATTTCCGCGGCCGGCGCCTGCGCGGGGACTACTCGCTCAACGTCGCCAACCCGCTCACCGCCGGCTACCTGCTCCGGCGCCAGGCGCTGGAGCGCGTGACCGCCTCCTACGATCTCAACATCCAGCAGCTCGAGGCGCTACTGCGCGCCGCGCCCCCGGCGTGGTTCGACATCACCATCCACCAGCACATGCCCCTGTTTCACATGGAGCACTGCGTGTTTTGCGCGTTCCTCACCTCCGGCCACGATTATCGCGACTGCGGCCGGCCGTGCGACCGCGTCGACCTGCGCCTGCGCGATCGCGTGGGGGCGGAACTGCCGGTCAAGGCCGACGCCGGCTGCCGCAACACGGTGTTCAACAACCGCGCCCAGACCGGGGCGGAATATGTCTCGCGGCTGCTGGCCCTCGGAGCGCGGGCCTTCCGCGTCGAATTCCTCCATGAGCCGGCCGCGGAGCTGGCGGAGACCGTGCGCCGCTACCAGCAGCTGCTGCGCGGGGAGATCACGGGCGCGGAACTCTGGCGCGAATTCAAGCTCCTCAACCAGCTGGGCGTGACGCGGGGCCAGATGGAGACTCCGCCACGGATTATGCCGCGGAAGGCGTAGGGGCCGGCAGGAGAAAATGGAAGTCGCTGCCCCGGCCCGGCGCGCTGGTGCAGGCGATGGAGCCACCGTGCGCCACCACGATTTCACGGGCAATGGCGAGTCCGAGACCCGCGCCCTTCCGGGCTTGTCCCGGCACACGGTAGAATTTCTCGAACACGTGCGGCAGGCTCTCCGGCGAGATGCCGGGTCCGTGATCGCGCACCCCAAATTTTACAAAACCGTCGGGCGTCGGTTCGGCATAAAGCGTGATCTCGCTGCCCGCGGGTGAATACTTGCTGGCGTTGGTCAGCAGGTTGACGAACACATGCCGGATGCGGTCGCGATCGACCAGCACGGTGCCGAGCCCCTCGGCCACGACCATCGCGACCCGCTGGCCGGCGGCCTCGATCAGCGGCCTGACTTCCCCGAGCATCGCCGCGAGCAGCCCGTTCACCTGCTCGGGGACGCGGTTCAGCGCCGTGGCCCCGCCCTCCAGACGACTCAGATCCAGCAGGTCATTGAGGATGCGCAGCAGACGGTCGGCGTCATCTCGCGCCGTCTCCAGCAGTTCACGCTGTGCGGTCGAGAGCTGGCCGACGTTTTGTTCGAGCAGCAGGTAGACGGCCATGCGCAGGCCGGTGAGCGGCGTCTTCAGCTCGTGGCTGACCGTGCCGACCAGGTTGTTCTTGGCGTCGTCGAGCAGGCGGAATTTCGTGACATCCTGCAGCAGGATGGCCGCCCCGCCGAAGCCGGTGAGCGTGTCGCCCACGGCCAGAATCCGGGGCAGATAGTAGCGGTCCTCGCGCCCGATCCGCAGGGTGACAACCTGGTCGTAGCCGGCCGGCAGGTAATGATTGCCCGAGGCCAGGACCTCGGCCAGCGGCTGCCGCAAGGGCGCCGGCAATCCACCGGCAAACTC
>JBAZMN010000206.1:0-4615 GCA_041649735.1 Opitutaceae bacterium
AATTTTCCCCCTGCATGCCCGACCAAGAAGACCCGAAAAACCTGAGCAAAGTCCAGGCTGGTGCCGCCGCTTACGACGCATCCAAAATCCAAAAGCTCGAAGGCCTTGAGGGCGTCCGCAAACGCCCCGACATGTACATCGGCGACACGATGGAGCGCGGCCTGCACCACTGCGTCTTCGAGGTCGTCGACAACTCGATCGACGAGGCGCTGGCCGGGTTTGCCACGCAGATCACGGTCAGCATCCATCTCGACGGCTCGTGCTCGATCGAGGACAACGGGCGCGGCATTCCCGTCGACCTGCACCCCGTGTACAAGATCCCGGCGCTGGAGCTCGTGCTCACCAACCTCCATGCCGGCGGCAAATTTGGCAAGGGCGCCTACCAGGTGTCCGGCGGCCTCCACGGCGTCGGCGCCAAATGCGTGAACGCCGTCTCCGAATGGTTCGAGGCCGAGGTGCGCCGGACCGGCAAGATTTACCACATGCGTTTTGCGCAGGGCAAAACCGTGCAGAAGATGACCGTGATCGGCGAAACCAAGAAGACGGGCACCAAGATCACCTTCAAGCCCGACCCGGAAATCTTCAAGGTCACGCGCGAATTCAAATACGAGATCCTCGCCAACCGCCTGCGCGAGCTGGCCTTCCTCAACCCCGGCGTCTCCATCGACCTCGTGGACGAGCGTTCGCAGAAGAACGAGCGCTTCCTCTTCAAGGACGGCATCACCGAGTTCGTGCGCTTCCTCAACCGGAACAAGAACGTCCTGCACGACAAGCCGATCACGTTCAGCGACACCGTGCCGAACGAGGACCCGGCCAAGGCCGGCACCGTCGTCGACGTGGCGATGCAGTACAACGACACCTACAACGACCAGGTCTTCGCCTACGCCAATTCCATCTTTAATCTCGAGGGCGGCACCCACCTGTCCGGCTTCCGCACGGCGCTCACCCGCGTCATCAACAACTTTGCCAAGGCCAACAACCTCATCAAGGAAAAGGACCCCGGCATCACCGGCGACGATGTGCGCGAGGGGCTCGTGGCCGTCATCTCGGTCAAGCTGGCGGAGCCGCGCTTCGAGGGCCAGACCAAGACCAAACTCTCCAACTCCGAGGTCGATGGCATCGTGCAGAAGATCGTCGGTGAGAAGCTGAAGTATCATTTCGAGAAGGAGACCGCCATCGCCAAGCGCATGATCGACAAATGTCTCAACGCCGCCCGGGCCCGCGAGGCCGCCCGCAAGGCCCGTGAGACCATCCGCAAGGGCGCGCTCTCCGGCGGCGGCCTCCCCGGCAAGCTCGCCGACTGCTCCGAACGCGACGCCGCGCTCACCGAGCTCTACATCGTCGAGGGCGACTCCGCCGGCGGCTCCGCCAAGCAGGGCCGGGACCGGCGCTACCAGGCCATCCTGCCGCTCCGCGGCAAGCTCATCAACAGCGAGAAGGCCCAGCTGGACAAGGTGCTCAACAACGAGGAAATCCGCACCCTGATCACCGCCATCGGCACCGGCATCGGCACCGGCGAGGACGAATCCGCCTTCAGCGCCGACAAGGCCCGCTATCACAAGGTCATCATCATGACCGACGCCGACGTCGACGGCTCGCACATCCGCACGCTGCTCCTGACCTTCCTCTACCGCCAGATGCGGGGACTCATCGAGCGTGGCTACGTCTACATCGCGCAGCCGCCGCTCTACCGGATCAAGCGCAAGAAGCGCGAGCAGTACATCGACAATGATGAGCAGCTCAACCGCATCCTCCTCGAGCTCGGCTCCGAGGACGTCGTGCTGACGCGCCTGCGCGACCAGATCACCTTCGCCTCCACCCAGATCGACAAGATCGTGGAGGCGCTGGCCACGCTGGAAAAGCTGGGCGCGGGTGTCACCCGCTACGGCGCCGCCCTGGGCGAATACCTCGATCTGCACACCGCGAAAACGCATGAACTGCCGCGCTATGTCGCCCGCATTCGCGAGGGCAACAAGGAGTCGCACGAGTTTCTCCGCGACGAAGAGGCCTGCGCCGGGTTCCGGCAGCGGATGGGCCTCGACGCCGATCCTTTCGACCAGAACGACGGCACCGCGAGCACCCCGCCCCTGGGCGAGGCCAAAAAGGACGGCAGCGCCGCGCCCGTCGCCACGCGCCGCATCACCATCCATGAGATTTTTGAGTCCACGGAGATGACCAAGCTGCTGCGGGCCATGGCGGCGAGCGGCCTCGACATCTCGCGTTTCTCGCCCACGGCGGAGCCCCGCTATGTCATCGCCGAGAACCCCGGCCAGAAAAACGAGGCCAAAACCGAGCTGGGCGCACCGTTCGACATCCTGCATCACATCCGCAATCTCGGGCGCCGCGGCCTCTCCATCCAGCGCTACAAGGGCCTGGGGGAAATGAATCCCAAGCAGCTTTACGAGACCACGATGGACCCGGAGAAGCGCCGGCTGCTGCGGGTCTCGATCGACGATGCGGCCAAGGCCGACCATCTCTTCACGCTCCTCATGGGCGACGAGGTGCCGCCCCGCCGCCAGTTCATCGAGGACAACGCGCTCAACGTGCAGTACCTCGATGTGTGATGACCCCTGCGGGTGACCGCGGTTCGCTTCCCCGGTCACGCGCCTCCTCCCATGCCCTCCCCCTCAACCTATTATCGTCCCTCCGGGAAAATGCCGTTGACCGGCGTCCTGCTGCTCCTCGCCGTCGGCGCGGTGGTCGCGGCGCCGCTGGGCGTGATCTACATTCTGGCGATCCGTTACATCCCGTTCATCTATTTGAACCTTCTCGCCATCGCCGCGTATGGCATCGGGTTTGCCTTTGTCGTCGCGAAACTGGTTGAACTCGGCAGGCTGCGGTCCCCGGCCGCGGCCGGTTTGCTCGGATGCATCGCCGGCCTCGCCGCCACCTGGCTGCAATGGGTGTTCTTTGCCGCTTTCATCGTCCACGATGAAACGATCTCCCTGGTTGCCGCCTGCAGCCATTTCCTGACCCACCCGGCCGCCCTCGGCGGATTCATCCAGTATGTCGCCGGGCATGGCACCTGGTCATTCAAGGACGGCGACCCCGTCACCGGCGTCTTCCTGATCCTCATCTGGATCGCCGAGACGCTGACCATTGTCGTCCCGGCCGCGCTTTTTGCCTACGGACAGGCCGGCAAGCCCTTTTCCGAGCTCCTGCAGCGCTGGGCCGTACCGGTGCGCCTGCCCGGCCGCCTGCCGTTTTTCGCCAGTCCCGCCGAGGTGCGCGCCCGGCTGGAAAGCGGCGACCTCATGCCGCTCGTCACCAACGAACCGCCCGCCGGCCACCAGTATGCCCGGCTCGAGCTTTACAGTGCCGAGGGCGACCCGTCCTGCTTCTATCTCTCGGTCGAAAACGTGAGCGAATCCCTCGACAAAAAGGGCCGGAAGCAGACCGCCACGGCCGCCATCGCCACCCATCTGCACCTGCCGGCTGAGCTGGCCAAGCAGCTGCAGGAACTGCATTCCACCGCCCCCGCGGCCTGATCCGGCGCCTTTCCTCCGGCTTCCGCCTCCCACCCTTCCGCCTCAATGTACACCGCCAACGAAAAGGTCTCCTCGGCCAACATCACCGAGATCATGCAGACCGCCTACATCGATTATTCGATGTCGGTGATCATCTCCCGCGCCCTGCCCGACGCACGCGACGGCCTCAAGCCCGTGCAGCGCCGCATCCTCTACGCCATGCTGCGTGAGGGGCTCCTCCACAACCGCGCCTATGACAAGTGCGCCGGCGTGGTCGGCGAAGTGCTCAAGAATTACCACCCGCACGGCGACGCCTCCGTCTACGACACGCTCGTGCGCATGGCCCAGACGTGGGTCATGCGTTATCCGCTCATCGATCCGCAGGGCAATTTCGGCTCGGTCGACGGCGATCCGCCCGCCGCCTACCGCTACACCGAATGCCGCCTTTCCGCGATCGCCGAGGAGCTGCTCCGCGACATCGAGGAGGAGACGGTCGATTTCGCGCCCAACTACAAGGAGTCGACCACCGAGCCCACGGTCCTGCCCGCCGCCCTGCCCAACCTGCTGATGAACGGCTCGACCGGCATCGCCGTCGGCATGGCGACCAACATCCCGCCGCACAACCTCGACGAGCTCATCACCGCGATCTGCGCCGTCATCGACCGGCCCGCCATCAGCGTCGACGAGGTCGTGGCGATGATCCCGGGGCCGGACTTCCCCACCGGCGGCGTCATCGCCGGCCGCGAGGGCATCGTCTCCTACCTCAAGACGGGCAAGGGCATCGTCCGCGTGCGCGGCAAGGCGCACACCGAGGAGCTCAAGGGGGGCAGCGAGCAGATCGTCATCACCGAGATCCCCTACAACGTGAACCGCGCGTCGCTCGTCACGCGCATCGCCGACCTGGTTTCCGACAAGCTGATCGACGGCGTCCGCGACCTCCGCGACGAGTCCGACGAAAACACCCGCATCGTCATCGAACTCAAGCGCGGCGAGCAGGCCAAGGTCGTCATCAACCAGCTCTTCCAGAAGACCGCCCTCGAATCCTCCTTCGGCGTCATCCTGCTGGCCCTCGACCAGAAGCGGCCGAAGCAGATGAACATCAAGGAGCTCATCGAGTGCTACATCGACCACCGCCGCGATGTCATCAC
>JBAZMN010000207.1:0-4608 GCA_041649735.1 Opitutaceae bacterium
TTCCTGCCTTCCTGCGAAACCGCCACGCCACCGCCGACCACCGACAACATGTCATCTAATAGTTGACGTGTTGCCGGGAGAAATCCGACCACGCAGGTGGGATAGTCCGCCGCTCTATGCCTCCCGATCTGCGTGCGGGCATCGACGGCCCTGCGCTGGCGGCGCCGGCCGCGGCATGACCGCCTTGGGGATTGTTTCCGTCCCGCAGGCGGCTAATGTTCTCAGGCAAACCAATCCCCCATGGCTTCCCAGACCATGCGCGCCATTGCCAAGCTCCGGCCCGGCCCCGGACTCGGCCTCACCGAGGTGCCCGTGCCCCGGCCCGGCGACAATGACGTGCTCATCAAGATCAAGAAGACCGCCATCTGCGGCACCGACGTCCACATCTACAACTGGGACGCGTGGGCCCAGCAGACCATCAAGCCGCCGATGGTGATCGGCCACGAATTTGTCGGCGAGGTCGTCGCCACCGGCGACAACGTCCAGGGCTTTCATCCCGGCGACCTCGTGGACGGCGAAGGCCACATCGTGTGCGGCCAGTGCCGCAACTGCCTCGCCGGCCGGCGCCACCTCTGCAAGGACACGAAGGGCGTGGGCGTGAACCGCGAGGGCGCGTTCGCCGAATACCTGTGCCTCCCGGCGAGCAACGCCGTCCATGTCGATCCGGCGATCCCGCTCGACGTGCTGGCGTGCTTCGATCCGCTCGGCAACGCCACGCACACCGCGCTGCAATGGGATCTGGTCGGCGAGGACGTGCTCATCACCGGCGCCGGACCCATCGGCTGCATGGCCACGGCCATCGCCCGGAAATCCGGCGCGCGCAAGGTGGTCGTCACCGACGTGAACCCGGCCCGCCTGGCCCTGGCCCAGCGCATGGGCGCCACCCGGGTCGTCGATGTCTCGCGCGAGGACCTGCACGCCGTGCAGCGCGAGATCGGCATGAAGGAGGGTTTCGACGTCGGTCTGGAGATGTCGGGCAGTCCCAAGGCGCTGAATGACATGATCGACAACATGTATCACGGCGGCCGCATCGCGCTGCTCGGCATCATGCCGGAGAAGGCGGCGGTCGACTGGAACAAGGTCGTGTTCAACATGCTCACCATCCGCGGCATTTACGGCCGCGAGATGTACGAGACGTGGTACAAGATGACCGCCCTGATCCAGGGCGGACTCGACATCACGCCGGTCATCACCCACCGCTTCCCCTTTACCGCCTTCGAGGAAGCCTTCCGCCTCATGCGCACCGGCCAGTCGGGCAAGATCATCCTCGACTGGGAGGGCGTCTGAGGCCGGCGGCGCGGTTCAGCTCACGCTGAGGTGGTTCACCAGCTCGCCGACGGCGATCGCCAGGCCAGCAGACATCAGCGTGCCGATCATCACGTATTCCGACGAGATCCGGTCCTCCCGGTGGCGGATGTGCGCAAATGCCTTGGCCACGAGCACAAATCCCACGGCGTCATAATGGCCGCCGAGCACGAAAAAGTAGATCAACGCCCGTTCGAGAAAGCCGATGGCCCGGCCCCGGTCGTAGGCGACCACGTCCACCTCCTCGGAATCCGAGGCCGCCCGCGGCTTGAGGTTCAGGTAGTCGAAGACGGCGCGGACCGCCAGGTTCATCTCGCTCATCGCGACCAGCAGCCCGAACAGCGCCAGCATGGCCGTGGTGGAGAAGGAACTCTGGAAGATCGCCTCGAAGGCGGTCCACTGGCCGATGCCCGCGAAGGCCGACTCGATCGCCGGCCAGAATTTCAGGCCGAAGGCCGGCGAGAACCATACGCTGAGCGCCAGCAGATAGACCACGCCAAGCGTGAAATGCCCCGCGTTGCGCCGCCAGCCCAGCGCCTCCCAGAGCACGCCGGCCACGTTCATGATCACCACCGTCGCCGCGGCGGCGAGCAGCCAGGAGTGCCACTCAAAGAGCGCCAGCCCGAGCAGCTCCACGACCATCTTGGTGCCCCACAGCCGCCAGTTCACCCCGCCCTCCTGCATCTGGCAGCAAAGCCGGGTGATGAGAACCAGGTTGGTGAAGACGAGAAAGACAAGGCTCATGGGACGGCGGGGTTGAGAGTTGCGGGCTCGACGCCGGTATTCATCACACAAACTTTCGCCGCCGTCCAGCCTTGCCGCGGCCGGGTAATGAGCCCGTTTGCCTTGTCATCGCGAGGGCCGTTCCGCGAGCCAGCAGAACGGGCCGTGGCGATCCAGATCCGGACGTTCCATCTCGAAACTGGATTGCTTCGGTGCCCGCTTCCGCTTGGCACCTCGCAATAACAACCTGACCCAATGCCACTGGCCGCGGGTCCAGCGATGGCCACGCCCACGGTTGCGCGGCATTTTTTTGCTTAGGCTTTGACGGGCCCGCCTGCCATACTGCGCACATGTTCAACCAGGGGTTCGCGGAACAGCTCCGGGCCACGCTTGCGGAAATCGACCGGGCGGGACTCACCAAACAGGAACGGGTGATCGCCACGCCGCAGCGCACCCGGATCACGGTCGCGGCCGGACCGCCGGTGCTCAATCTGTGCGCCAACAACTATCTGGGGCTCGCCGATCATCCCGCGGTCATCGCCGCGGCGCATGCCGCGCTCGACCGCTGGGGCTACGGCCTGGCGTCGGTGCGCTTCATCTGCGGCACCCAGGAGATCCACAAGACGCTGGAGGCGCGCCTGAGCGCGTTTCTCGGCACCGACGACACCATCCTCTATTCCTCGTGCTTCGACGCCAACGGCGGCCTGTTTGAAACGCTCCTGTCCGCCGAGGACGCCGTGATCAGCGACGAGTTGAACCACGCCTCCATCATCGACGGCATCCGGCTCTGCAAGGCCCAGCGCCACCGCTACCGGAACAACGATCTCGCCGATCTCGAGGCCCGGCTTCGGGAGACCAGCGGCGCGCGTTTCCGGCTCATCGCCACCGACGGGGTGTTCTCGATGGACGGCTATGTGGCCAATCTGCGCGGCATTTGCGATCTCGCCGAGAAATACGGTGCGCTGGTGATGGTCGACGACAGTCATGCCGTCGGCGTCCTGGGCCGGCACGGGCGCGGCACGCCCGAGCACTGCGATGTCATGGGGCGCATCGACATCATCACCGGCACGCTGGGCAAGGCGCTGGGCGGCGCCAGCGGCGGCTACACGAGCGGCCGCCGGGAGATCATCGAGCTGCTCCGCCAGCGGTCGCGCCCCTATCTTTTTTCCAACACCCTCGCGCCCGCGGTGGCCGCCGCCTCGGTCGCCGCGCTCGACATTCTCGCCGGCTCCACGGAGCTGCGCGACCGGCTGGAGGCCAACACGCGCTTCTTCCGGGAAGGTCTGACCCGGGCCGGCCTCACCATCAAGCCCGGCACGCATCCCATCGTGCCCGTGATGGTCGGCGACGCTGCGCTCGCCCAGCGGGTGTCCGCCCGGCTGCTGGAGCTGGGCGTGTATGCCATCGGCTTCTTCCATCCAGTCGTGCCGCCGGGCGCCGCGCGCATCCGCACCCAGGTTTCGGCCGCGCACAGCCGCGATGACCTCGCCTTCGCTGTCGAGCAGTTTGCCGCGGTCAAGCGTGAGTTCGGATTGTGATTCGGCCGCCGCCTGCCATGCTTCCCGTCACGATGAACCCTGCCCCCGCCCAGCGCCGTCGTCTGGCCGCCGCCGCCCGCCGCGCCGCCCGCGCCGCCTACGCACCGTATTCCAAATTCCGCGTCGGGGCGGCCGTGCTCGCGGGTTCCGGCAAAATCTACGCCGGCGGCAACGTGGAAAACGCCTCCTCCGGACTCACCATCTGCGCCGAGCGCGCCGCCGTTTTCAAGGCGGTGGCGGAGGGCGAACGCCAGATCACCGCCGTGGTGGTTTACACGCCCACCCGCAAACCCACCCAGCCGTGCGGCGCCTGCCGCCAGGTCCTCCATGAGTTCGGCCCGCGAGCCGTGATTCTCTGCATCTGCAATTCGCGGGAACGCATCGAGACCACGCTCGACCAGCTCCTCCCCGGGGCGTTTGGACCGAAAAACCTGCGTTAACGCCGGCTGGATCAAATGCGGCGGAAATCAACGGGCCTTCCCCGTTTACAGCCGTGCTTCCGCATCCTTCACCAAGCTCTCCAAGGCCTGCCAATACTCGCCGCCCGCGGTTTCGATGAGGTCGTTGTGGCCGGCGCCCTCGATCCAGAGATGGCGCTTCGGCTCCGGCGCCGCCGCGTAGAGCTGCAGACCGTGACGGAAAGGTATCACCTCGTCGGCCGTGCCCTGGATGACCAACACCGGACAGGTGACGCGCGGCAGCTTCTCCAGCACGATAAACTTGTCGAACGGCAGCAGGCGCACGTGCGTCATCACGCGAAATGCGCTGGTGAACGCGCTGTGGAGGACCAGCCCGCCGACGCGACGGCTGGCCGCCAGCTCCACCGCCGGCCCGCCGCCCAGCGAGCGGCCATAGAGGATGATGTGCTCCGGCGGCACCCCGAGCGCGCCGGTGACATACGCCAGCACCGTGTGCGCATCGCGCAGGACCGCCGGCTCGCCGGGCCGGCCACCGCTGCGGCCGTAGCCCCGGTAATCCCAGGCCACGACGGACACGCCGAGCCGGTCGCGCAGTTCGCGCAAAAACGGCTCCACCTGCCCCA
>JBAZMN010000208.1:0-4596 GCA_041649735.1 Opitutaceae bacterium
CGACGAGCCACAGGGTCAGTCGCCCGAGCGGATTTCCATAAATCCAGCGCAGCCAGCGCTCGCCGTAGATCCGCTCGGTCTCGACGGTTTGCTTCACGCGGTGCCAGTAGCGGATCGGTTCGGAAGACATGGGAAAGTTCACCTAAGCGCGGCCGGCCACCGGTCTCAACCGCATTTTGGGTGCGCCTGGTTTTTTCCGCCCCGGCTTGCCAGCCCGCACCGACAGAATAACAGTCTGCCCATGGAGAACTTTACCTTTCACAACCCCACCCGCATCCATTTCGGCCGCGGCCAGATCGCCAAGCTCGACCGGGAGTTGCCGGCCCAGGCGCGCGTGCTGCTGCTCGCCGGCGGCGGCAGTATCCGAAAAAACGGGGTCTACGGCCAGGTGCGGGCGGCGCTCGGCGACCGCCCGGTCCCCGAGTTCTTCGGTGTCGAGGCCAATCCGGACTACGACACCCTGATGCAGGCCGTCGCCATCTGCCGCCGCGAGGCGGTCGACTGGATCCTGGCCGTGGGCGGCGGTTCGGTGCTCGACGGCGCCAAGTTCGTCGCCGCCGCCACCCCGTTCAAGGGCGAGCCGTGGGACCTCCTCGCGAAAGGCGAGAAGGTCAGGGAAGCCCTGCCCATCGGCGCCGTGCTCACGCTGCCGGCCACGGGCTCCGAGGCCAACAGCGCCGCGGTGATCAGCCGCCGCGCCCGCCACGAGAAGCTTGCCTTCCTCAGTCCGCTGATTTTTCCGCGTTTCTCCATCCTCGATCCGGAAGCAACGTTTTCCCTGCCCGCGCGGCAGGTCGCCAACGGCATCGGCGACGCGTTCTGCCATGTCCTCGAGCAGTACCTGACGTTCCCGGTGAATGCCGCCATCCAGGACCGCTTCGCCGAGTCGATCCTGCGCGTGCTCATCGAGGAGGGTCCGAAAACCCTGGCCGACCCCAGGGATTACGCGGCGCGCGCCAACCTCGTCTGGGCCGCCACCTGGGCGCTCAACACCGCCATCGGCGCCGGCGTGCCCCAGGATTGGGCCACGCACATGATCGGCCATGAGCTCACCGCCCTCCACGGCCTCGACCATGCCCGCACGCTCGCCGTCGTGCTGCCGAGCCTGCTGCAAGTCCAGCGTGCCGGCAAGCGGGAGAAGCTGCTCCAGTATGCCGCCCGGGTGTGGGATCTGCGCGACGGCGCCGAGGACGCGCGCATCGATGCCGCGATCGCCGCCACGCGCAAGTTCTACGAGTCGCTCGGCATCGGCACGCACCTGGCCGACTATGGCGTGCCCGCGGGAGTCGCCGCCGAGGTGGCCCGCCGCCTCGAGGCCCGCGGCGCGATCAAGCTCGGCGAACACGGCGACATCACGCCGGCGGTGGTCGAAAAGATCCTGCGCCTCGCGGCGTAAGGCCCAACCTATCGCGGTCTAAACTGAAGTGCAGCCACGAGAGAATACATAGGTCGCAAAGGGGAAAATCCCTGTAGACCTATAAACCGCAATTGAACCACCGAGGCACGGAGAACACAGAGGCGGACCAGCGCCGGAAGGCGGATAAATTGAGCCACTCGTGAGGCAAGACCTCGCGGGAGCGGTTTAGGCATACAAGTTTCTTGCTCTGTGTTTTTTGTGTCTCTGTGGTGCAAACCCAACTGCGGAATCAAGGGTGGATTGAGGATACCGATCTTCACCATGTTGGCGTCGTTGTCGAAGCCGGTGAAGGCCTGCTGTTCGAGGAACTCCCACTGCTTCGGTTTGAGCTGACTGCCGTCCAAGATGCCGCGTGCGAGATCCACAGGCTTGGTGTGCTGGCGCAGGATGTGCGTGTAGGAGGAGATGAGGAAGCCGGCCGTGCCGCACGCGGGATCGCAGATGCGCAGGCCGGGCTGCGGATTCACGAGCGCAACGATCAGGTCGATGATGTGGCGCGGTGTCCGGAACTGTCTTCGGGTCTTCCTCAGCAAGCTGGCGGAGGTTGATGTTTTTCAGGTATGCCTTGGGCGTGGCAGTGAGTCCGATGCGTGTCGCTTGAAAGAACTGCACGACCTCGCGGGCGTCGCCGTAGATGGAGCGGTGCGCCTCGTCGTTGACGACGAGATCGAAGTAGAACGGCGTGAATTCCTCGCGATACCGGGAATCCATCATCAGAGATTGGATCGTGGCGATGACGACCGAGGAACCGAGCAACTCGCCTGTACGCCGCGCCGATTTGTAGATGACCGGCCTGAATTCGCGGAGAACGATGTTGAAACTATCCCGGCCTGACGCGCGAAGACATTCTTGCCTGTGTGGCCGCGATAACCCCGCTTGAACGGAGTGGCGGCTGAAGGCTCTTCCAAAGGATTGGAGATGGGATCTGAAGGCGCGGGCAGATCCGGCGACGGGGGCGTCGCCGCTCCAATGGGATTTTGGAGCCGCAGCGCGGGGAAGGAAAAGGAGTAGCCGAGTCCCGCTTCAGGGCGGTTTACGGCTGGAAAACCGGGGCCGCCGCGCTACATTGCCCCCATGAGCAAGGCCGAAATTCTCGCCGCCCTGCCCCGCCTCACCCCGGCGGAGCGCCAGGAAATCCGCCGCCGCCTGACCGAACTCGATGGCGATGGGTGGCTCGTGGCCGAGGAACCTCTCACCGAGGCGGAAAAAGCCCTGCTCGAGGCCCGGCTCGCTGCCTATGAGAAGGATCCCGCCGCCGGCCGCTCCTGGGAGGAAACCGAAGCCCGCATCCGCGCCCGGCTCAAGGCATGAGCCGGCGCCTCCTCGTCCGCCCCGAGGCGGAGGCGGACATCACGGCTGCTGCCCTTTGGTATGAGGAGCGGGTACCCGGCTTGGGAGCAGAGTTTGTCGGCGAAATCCGCACGGCAATCGAGCGTGCGCAACAACAGCCACTCGCTCAAGTTCGTCTGCGCCGTCAGCCGGAGGTCCGCCGGATTCTCGCCCGGCGGTTCCCCTACCGCATCTTTTACATTGTGCGGGACGATGCCCTCGTCGTCTTTGCGGTTTTGCACGCCGCGCGACACGACCGGCAGTGGCAGCAACGCACCTAACCACCCCTTCGGGTCCTTCGTGCCTTCGTGGTAAAAGACAGATCCGGCGACGGGGGCGTCGCCGCCCCAGGTTACATCACCAACTCGTCGCCCTTGACCTTGAAGGTGACGGTGGCGTTCTCCGCCACCGCGCCGGCGATGAGCGCCCGGGCCAGCTTGGTCTCGATCTGACGCTGGAGAAATCGCTTGAGCGGCCGGGCGCCGAAGACGGGGTCGTAGCCCTTCTCCGCGGCCCAGGTTTTCGCCTTCGCGTCGAGTTTCACCGTGACACGGCGATCAGCCAGCCGCCGGTTCAGATCGGCGAGCAGCAGATCGACGATCTGCGTGATCTCCTCGAGCGTGAGCGGCTTGAAAAGGATGGTCTCGTCGATGCGGTTGAGAAATTCCGGCCGGAACGTCCGCCGCACCTCGGTCATGACGCTTTCGCGCACCGATTCGGGAATAACGTCGCCTGTCACGCCTTCGAGCAGATGACGGCTGCCGAGGTTGGACGTCATGATGATGATGGTATTCTTGAAATCGACCGTGCGGCCCTGCGCGTCGGTGATGCGGCCGTCGTCGAGCACCTGCAGCAGCACGTTGAACACATCGGGGTGCGCCTTCTCGACCTCGTCGAAGAGGATGACGGCATAGGGCTTGCGGCGCACCGCCTCGGTCAGCTGGCCGCCCTCGTCGTAGCCGACGTAGCCCGGCGGCGCGCCGATCAGCCGCGACACGGCGTGCTTCTCCATGTACTCGGACATGTCGATGCGGATGAGCGCGGCCTCGGAATCGAAGAGCGACCCGGCCAGGGTCTTGGCCAGCTCGGTCTTGCCCACGCCGGTCGGGCCGAGGAAGAGGAAGCTGCCGATGGGCCGGCGCGGATCCTTGATGCCGGAGCGCGCGCGAAGGATGGCCTCGGCCGCGAGCTGCACGGCCTCGTCCTGGCCGATGACGCGCTGGTGCAGCACCTCCTCGAGGCGCAGCAGTTTTTCCTTCTCGCCCTCCATCAGCCGGGTCACGGGAACGCCCGTCCACTTGGCGACGACCTCGGCGATTTCCTCCTCGGAAACCTCCTCCTTCACCAGCGCGCGTTCGCGGCTCTTCTTCTCCAGGGCGGCAAGTTCGCGTTCGAGCTGCGGCAGCCGGCCGTGGCGGAGCTCGGCCAGCTTGTTGAGATCGTAGGCGCGCTCCGCCCGCGTCATCTCCAGCTTCACCTGCTCGATCTCCTCGCGCACCTTCCGCACCTTCTCGACCGCCTTCTTCTCGCCCTCCCAGCGGGCCCGGAGCGCATTGGCCTGCTCGCGCAGGTTGGCCAACTCCTGGCGGAGGGTCTCCAGGCGCTGCCGGCTGGCCTCGTCTTTTTCCTGCTTCAGCGCGGCCTCCTCGATCTCGAGCTGGAGCACGCGCCGCGTGAGCTCGTCGAGCTCGGTCGGCATCGAGTCCATCTCGGTGCGGATCATGGCGCAGGCCTCGTCGACGAGGTCGATGGCCTTGTCGGGCAGGAAACGGTCGGAAATGTAGCGGTTGGACAGCACGACGGCGCTGACGAGCGCGTTGTCCTGGATGCGCACGCCGTGGTGCACCTCA
>JBAZMN010000209.1:0-4587 GCA_041649735.1 Opitutaceae bacterium
CGGACGACTGCCGGCGTGCTTTCCGCGAGGCGTGGGCGGCCGACCAGCGCTATCTCTTTGTGACGGGCAACGTCGACCTCACCCGGGAGCCCGCTCCACCCGACCAGATCATCCGTCAGGCCTACGAGACCAGCTGCGCCACTGCCGTCCAACCGCCGGAAAAAATCTCCAACGATGCCTTTGCCTACACCAGTTTCGGCCCGACCGGCACGGTCACGCGGCGTGAACACGTGGCCGATCTTGACATCGACCTCATTGCATTTGCGAACGGAGTGCGCCTGAACCTGAAAAAAACCGACTTCGAGGCCAATACGATCCGCGTCAACATCCGCATCGGCACCGGCCAGCTCACCGAGCCGGCCGGTAAACCCGGGCTCGCCTTGCTGGCCCAGCTGGCGTTCATCACCGGCGGTCTGGGCCGGCACAGTGTCGACGATCTGCAGCGCCTTTTTGCCAGCAAGACCGTCGGGTTGAATTTTGCCGCCCGCGATGATGCCTTGACGCTCGGCGGCACCACCAACCGCAACGACCTGACGGCGCAGCTCCAGCTGCTCACCGCCTATCTCGTCGACCCTGGCTACCGGCCCGAGGCACAACGGCAGGCCCGCAAGCTGATCGACCAGATGTACAACCGCTTCGCCCACACCCCCGACGGACCGATGCAGACCGAAGTTCCCCGTTTGCTCGCCAGCGGCGATCCCCGGTTTGGTCTGCCCCCCGAGCCGGAGGCCCTGAGCCGGACCCTCGACGAACTGCGCGCGTGGCTCGCCCCCCAGTTCGCCGATGGCGCGATCGAGGTCGCCATCGCCGGCGATATTGATGTCGACGCCACCATCGCCGCCGTGGCACAGACCCTCGGCACGCTGCCGAAACGCGCGCCCAAGCCCCCGCTCACGGAAGCGCGCCGGGTGTTTTTCCCCGCGCCATTCGTCAGGAATTTCACCGTGCCGACCGAGATTCCCAAGGGGTTGGTCACACTCTACTGGCCCACCACCGATGCGCACGACGTCGGGATTGCCCGCCGCCTCAGCCTGCTGGCTGAAATCCTGTCCGACCGCCTGCGGGTCAAGGTGCGCGAAGAAATGGGCGACGCCTACAGCCCGGAGGCCTACAGTGCGCCCAGCGACACGTATACCCGGTATGGGTTCATGCTCGCCCAGATCACCATCGATCCCGCGCAGGCGCAGCAGATCGCCAACACCGTCCTTGCCATCGCCGCTGATCTCCAGAAAAACGGTGCAACCCCGGACGAACTGGAGCGCGCGAAAAAACCGATTCTGACTTCCCTGCGCGAATCCGCGCGCACCAATGCCTACTGGCTCACCAATGTCATCGGCTCCTGCCAGGAGTTTCCCCAGCGGCTCGACTGGTGCCGCACGCGGTACCGCGATTTCGAGTCCATCACCAAGACCGAGATCGACACGCTGGCCGCGCAATATCTCGATCCCGCCCGTGCATTCCGGGTCACGGTGCTGCCGGCGACAAAAGACTGAGGCGGCCCGGAGTCCACCGGGGTGATTTTTCCGGGCTGACCTGGGGGCTGGATTCTGCTTTTTCTCGTCCGTGCCTCCGCGCTGTGCGTCGACTCTCCTGGCGATCTCCCTGCTCACCGCCGGCCTGGCCGCCACCGAACCCGCGCCGCCCGTCCCCGGTTTCTGGCCCCACGAACGGGGCGACCTGACGCCGGATCCGGCGATGGTCTGGGGCCAGCTGTCCAGCGGCCTCCATTACGCCGTACGCTCCAATCCGGAGCCGCGCGGCCGGATCAGCCTCTGCCTGCTGGTCGCGGCCGGCTCGCGCTATGAGCAGGACGACCAGCGGGGTTATGCCCATTTTGTCGAGCACATGGCCTTCCAAGGCACGCGGCGGTTCCCCGCCGGCACCCTGGTCCAGACCCTGCAGCGGCACGGCATGGCTTTCGGGGCGGAAGTCAGCGCCTTTACCAACCTCACTTCCACCTACTACCTCCTGCATCTGGCCGGCCACGACCTGGCCAATCTGGACGAGGGGCTGCGGGTGTTGCGTGATTTCGCCGACGGCGTCGAACTCAATCCCGATGAAATCCGCAGGGAAGGTGGCGTGATTCTCAGCGAGAAGCGCGCCCGTGAATCCGGTGCGGAGCGCAGCGCCCGGGCGCGGCTGGGGGTGGTCTACGGACACACCCCGCTGCCCCGCCGCCACCCCATTGGCGAGACCGCGGTCATCGCACACGCCGACCGGGAGGGCCTGCTCCGATTTTACGAGACGTGGTACCGGCCCGAACGCATGGTCGTGATTGCCGTCGGCGATGCGCCGTCGGAGATCCTCGTCTCCCGGATCAAAGCCCATTTCGCCGACCTGTCCGCGCGTCGGCCCGCCGCCCCCGAGCCGGATTGGGGAGACGGCCGGCCGGCTCCCGGCGTGCATGCCTCGCTGTACACGGAACGGGAGAGCGGCGGCGGAGTCGCCCTGGAGATTGCCTGCGTGCAGCCGAGCACCCTGCCCCCCACCCTTGCCTCGCAGCGCGTGGCCATTGCCCGGGCGGCGGCCGGCGACATCTTGAACCTGCGCCTGCAGGCCGAGATCAAGAAGGATCCGGCCTCGTTTGGCGCGGCCGGCGCGGGCTGGGACGAGACCTACGGCCGGTTCACCGAGGCCTCGATCCAGATCCAGTCCCGCGCCTGCAACTGGCGGCGGGCCCTCGGAACCGTCGAACAGGAACTCCGCCGCGCCTTGCAGCACGGTTTCTATCCATCCGAGGTCGCCCTGTCCGCCTCCACGGGGCTCGCCGCCTGCCGGTTTGCCGCCGAGCGGGCGCCGACCCGCCAGTCGCCCGAGCTGGTGCAGGCCCTGCTGGCCGACCTGCTGGCCGGTCGCGTGACCCAGGCTCCGGCGGCCATCCTCGCCCAGGCAGAGCCGATCCTCGCATCTCTCACGCCGGAGGAATGCCTGGCGGCGCTCCGTTCGCTCTGGCCGGATGATCACCGCCTCGTCTTCGTGAGCGGCAACCTCGAGCTGGCCGATCCCGCAAAGGAAATCGCGGAAATCTACGAGCTGACCGCCCGGTTCCCGCTCGCCACCACGGACGAGGAAGCTCCGGGCGCCTTTGCCTACACCCGGTTCGGGCCGACTGGCACGGTGGCCGAGCACAAACATATACCCGACCTGGACGTCCACCTCATCCGGTTTGCCAACGGCGTCCGGCTGAACCTGAAAAAAACCGACTATGAAGCCGGCACGGTGGTGCTCCGCGTGCGGTTCGGCCGCGGCTTGTCAGCGGAACCGGCCAACCAGCCGGGATTGGGCGTGATCACGGGCGCCTGCTTCATGGCGTCGGCGCTCGGACGGTACGACTCCGAGACCCTCGGCCGGCTGCTGCGCGGCAGCACGGTGAGCCTGAATTTCACCGTCGAGGACGATGCCTTTGCCTTCACCGGCGGAGCCAAGACCGCCGACCTCGACCGGCTCATCCAGCTGATCACGGCCTACCTGACTGACCCGGGCTGGCGGCCGGAGGGCTGGACCCACGCCCTGGGCGGCCTGGGCACGTATTATGCGACCGTCGGCAGCGACGCCGCCGCCGTGGTGCAGGCCGTGGCGCCCAAGATCATCTCCAACCGGGATCCGCGTTACGGACTGCCGCGGTTTGACGATCTGAACCGGTGCAATTTCCAAGAGATGCGCGACTGGCTGGCCCCCCAGCTCAAGGAGGGCCCGATGGAAATCGGGGTGGTGGGTGATTTCGACGTCGACGCCGTCACCGCCCTAGCGGCGGAGACCTTCGGGACGCTCCCTCCGCGACCATCCCGCGCGACCTTGCCGTGTCGTGCGGTCAACCTTCCGCGGGAAACCATCGCCGTGGAGGAAGCCATCCGCAGTCGAACACCGAAAGCCGCCATCTGGATTGGCTGGCTGGTGCCCGGTGCCGACAACGTCGTCGTGTCGCGCCGGGCCTCCCTGCTGGCGGACATCCTCTGCGACCGCATCCGCGTGAAAATCCGCGAGGAACTCGGGGCCACCTACGATGCCACGGCCGAGGAATGGGGCAGCCAGGCCGATCCACGTTTCAGCTATATCTTCGTCCAGCTGACAGCGCCGCCGGCCCAGGCGCGGCAGCTGGCCGCGCTGGTGCGGAAAATTTCCATCCAGCTCGCCAACACCGGCGTCACCGAGGACGAATTTGAACGTGCCCGGCAGCCGATCATCGCCGGTCTGGCACAACGCCTGCGCCACAACGGTTACTGGCTGTACTACATCCTCGACAGCGCCCAAGAACATCCCGACCGCCTCGACTGGCCGCGCACCCGCAACCGCGACTATGAAACGATGACGCGGGAGGAAATCAGCATCCTGGCCCGCCAGTGCCTCGGCGCCGACCGGGTGTTTTCCTGCGTGGTCACGCCCAAACCCGGGTAGACCGGCCCGGCCTGCACCACGGGCGTGAGACAGCCGGGACGCGCCGTGGGCGCAATCCTGCCGGCGCATCCCTCCGGGGCCCTCATTTGACAGCCTCCTGCCGCAGGATAAGTTACCGCCCACCCTGGATGGCCTGCACTGCCATCCACCCCATCCTCAACCACGATAAGGAGTCACCCCATGAAGAAGAGC
>JBAZMN010000210.1:0-4567 GCA_041649735.1 Opitutaceae bacterium
TTCGGCGACGATGGCCATGCCGATCGGCTGGATGGCACCGCCGCCCAGCGCCTGGAGGATGCGGGCGGCGATGAGCGACTCATAGCTCCAGGCCAGGGCGCAGAGCAGGCTGGCCAGGGTGAAGACCAACAGGCTGCCCAGGTAAAGGGCCTTGTAGCTGATGCGGCTGGTGAGCCAGCCGACCAGCGGCATGACGACCGCCGAGGTCAGCATGAAACCCGTGGAAACCCACTCGATCTTGTCCCGGTCGACCCCGAACGTGCTCATCATGTGGGGCAGCGCGACATTGACGATGCTGGAGTCCAGAATCGCCATGAAGGTGCCCAGCATGATGATGCCAAGCACTCCCCACCGGTTGGCCCGCAGGTCGCGATCGTCAGTCATGCGCCGTCTGCGGCTTCGACGCAGATGTACCGGAATGGATCCGCAACTCCACCGACAGCCCCGGCCCGATCGCCAGGTCCGGCATGGTGGTCACGGCGATGCGCAGCGGCACGCGCTGGGTGACCTTGATGAAGGTACCCGACACGCCCTCGGCCGGGATGAGACTGAATTCCGAGTTGGCGGCCCGCAGAATCTCGGTCACCCGCCCGTGCAGGCGCAGCGCCGGATAGGCATCGACCGAAATATCCACGGCATCGCCGATGGCCACGGCGTGTAGATATTTCTCTTCGATATTGGCGTCCACGCGCAGGGTTGTCGGATCGAACATGCTGATCACCGGCTGGGCGGCCAGAGGCATGGCACCGGGATCGAGCCAACGGCGCACGACCCAGCCGTCAAACGGCGCGCGGACGGTGCAGCGGGCCAGATCGCCCCGGGCGCTGTCTGCGGCGGCGGCGGCCTCGGCCACCTTGCTCCGGGCCAATTCCACGGCCGCCATGGCCGCTGCGATGTCCTCCTTGCGCGACCCCTGTTGCAGCAGGATCAGATTCTGCAGGGCGTTTTCCCGGCTCTGCCGGGCGGATTCGTAGGCGGTCCGGGCCCGGTCCAGTTCATCCTGGGAAACCGTGGTCTGCCGGAACAGCGTCTGGATTCGCTCAAAATCCAATCGTGCCATCTCCTCCTCGTTCTGGAGGCGTTTGGCCGTCGCCTCGGCCGCCTTGATCTCCTCCGGGCGGCTGCCGTTCACCGATTTTTCGTACAGGGCCTCGCTCGAACCGAGAGCGGCCTTGGCGGAAACCAGCGCCGCCTCCGCCTGGTTCAAAGCCGCCTGGGGAATGGCCGGGTCCAACCGGAAAACCACGGTACCTTGGTGGATAAACAGTCCTTCGTGCACGGCCACATCGATCACCCGGCCGTTGATCTCCGGCGCGATGTCCACCAAGTGACCGGCAAAGCGGGCATCATCCGTGTACACGATTCCCCGCATGAATAGGAACCAGTAGCCAAGCACGCCGGCCGCGATGACAACCAGAACGGCGACTCCGATCAGGATTCCGCGACGATGGCGCGCACCGTTGCCATTGGGGAGGGAGTTGCCGTGGTACATGGCAGATTTCTGCGGATCACGCGCCTCGGTCGATGATGAACTTTCAGCGGTGCTCATGTTGGTCTGAAGTTGTTTGGGCGGAAGAGCGTGCGGACAGGCCGGCGCCGTTCAGGAACAAGTCCACCACGGCCGCGATGCTGCGCTGGGCGTCGGGCCGATCCTCCAACTCCCAGGAGCGGGTCCTCAGCATTCCCAGCAGGTATTCTGCGAGAATCACCGCCGGTGCGTCGGCACGGATTTCTCCCGATTTCATGCCTTGGGCGATGATCGCCGCCATGGCCTCGGTCATGGTCTTGCGGCGCTCTCGCCATCGCTGTCGCAATCCGATCCCGCCATGCTCCATGTCCCGTTCTCCTTCGGACAGGATGATGCGAAAGAGCGGGCGCCGAGCCTGGAAAAAAGCACTGATGGTCTCACAGGTCCGGAGCAGCGCCTTCTGGAAAGCCACGTCCGGTCCAACGTCCTGCCGGAGCAACAGGCACATCTCGTCAAAGCCCGCCACCGCGGCTTGAAAGATCAGATCCTCCTTGTCGGTGAAATACAGATAGATTGTGCCCTTGCCCACGTCCGCCTGCCGGGCGATCTCATCCAGAGTGACCTCGTGCACACGGCAGGTGCGGAAGAGCTGCTCCGCCGCTTGCATAATCCGCTGCTTTTTGTCTGGGTTCATTTATGACTGACTGGTCAGTCATTTTTGATCCTATGTCAATTCCATGCTTAGAATCGGATGGCTATATGCATACCTTAATATTATCCATCAGTGAGTTAAAAGAGGTCTTTCGCGCTGTGATCTCATTCCTACCGCCATGAACGAAACTCTGACTCTGGACCTGACCGTTTCCTATTGGGATGTTGATCGAGACCAATTGCTGCTGCTGCCTGGGGTCTTCAAATTCCTGCAGGAGGCCGCCATCAAGCATGCCGACCTATTCGACGCCGGCACCCGGGCCATGGTGAATCGGGGCGAATCATGGGTGCTGAACCGGCTGGCGGCGGCCATCCACCGTTATCCCCGCTATGAAGAGCAGCTGCGTGTGGTGACCTGGTCCAGCGGCGTCCGCGCCTTCAAGGGCTACCGGGATTTTCGGGTCTTCTGCGGCGAGGAACTGGTGGCGGCAGCCTCTTCCTTGTGGCTGTACGTGAATCTGCAGACCAAGTCGCTGGTCCGGGTTCCCGAGGAGATCGCAATCACGTTCCCCAGCCGGACCGGAGAAGTTTTCCGGCCGGAACTGGACAAACTCAGGCTGGTCCCGCCGGCCGCGGAATCGGCCCGATCATATCCGGTGTCGGTCAGATATTCCGATGTCGATGGCAACGGACACGTGAACAACACCGCTTACCTTGATTATCTGCAGACCGCCCTGGTCAAAGGCGCCCTCCCCTCGCGGCCCCGGAGCATCGAGATTCAATTTTTGAAGGAGATTCCGCCCGACGCGGAGATGGTAAACGTCTGTCTCCATGCCCAGGAGCAGGCCACCGCCTTCAGCATCGGTGCTCCAACGGACCTTTGCGCGCTTGGGCGCCTCACCTGAGATACTTGCCGGGTGTCCGCTCTGAGCGATCCCAAGCCACGGAAGGCCATGCGGCGCATCGGCTCAGGGTGCACAAAGCGGCGATTTAATTCGCGAGCTTCCGGCGGAGAATCTCGTCGACGAGCTTGGGGTTGGCCCTGCCCTTCGACTGCTTCATCACGAAGCCCTTCATCGCGTTGATCGCGTTCTCCTTGCCGGCTTTGAAATCGACGACGGACTTCGGATTGGCCGTAATGGCCTCGCCACACCACCGGTCGAGCTCGCCGGTATCGGTGGACTGCTTGAGTCCCTTGCGCTCGACGATGGCCGCCGCGGTCTCGCCGGTCCGGAACATCTCGATGAAGACCTCCTTGGCGATGCTGCTGGAGATGACGCCGTCCTCGACCAGCCGGATCAGGCCCGCGATGTGTGCCGGGCGGACCTTGCTGTCGGCCAGCGCGGTCTTCGCCTGGGCCAGCTCGCGCAGCAGGTCATTGGCGATCCAGTTGCCGACCGCCTGGGGCTGGGCCGCGAGCTTGGCGGCTTCCTCGAAATAATCGCTGAGCTCGCGGTCGGGCACGAGCACCGCCGTGATCGTGTAGGGCAGCCGGTATTCCTCGAAAAAGCGACGCTGCTTGTCAAAAGGCAGTTCGGGACACGCGGCGCGGACGCGGCCTTTCCAGGCCTCGTCGACCTTCACCGGCATCAGGTCGGGATCCGGAAAATAGCGATAGTCGTGCGCCATCTCCTTCGAGCGCCTCGATTGCGAGGAGCCGGTCTGGCCGTCATAGTCGCGCGTCTCCTGCACGATCGTACCGCCGGCCTCCGCCACGGCGACCTGGCGCTTGATCTCGTGGGCGATGCCGTCACGGACGAAGGAGATGGAATTGAGGTTCTTGAGCTCGACCTTCGTGCCGAGCTTCTGCTCCCCGGCGCGGCGGATGGAAACGTTGGCGTCGCAACGCATCTGGCCCTTCTCCATGTCGCAGTCGGAGATGCCGCCGTAGATCATGATCATCTTGAGCGCCGTCAGATAGGCAAACGCCTCCTCGGCGCTGTGCAGCGCGGGCTCGGAGACAATCTCCATCAGCGGCGTGCCGGCGCGGTTGTAATCGACCAGCGATTCGGTGCCCGCGTGGTTGAGTTTGCCGACGTCCTCCTCGAGGTGGATGCGGGTCAGGGGGATTTTTTTGTGCGCCCCCATGACGTTGCGGGACGGTCCGGGCAGCTCGATCTCAACGGCCCCGCCCCGGCAGATCGGCTGATCGTACTGCGAAATCTGGTAGTTTTTCGGACTGTCGGGGTAGAAATAATTTTTCCGGTCCCACTTGCAGACCGGGGCGATCTCGCAGCCGAGCATGAGGCCGACCTTGATCACCTGGTCGAGCGCCGCCTGGTTCATCACCGGCAGCACGCCGGGCAATGCGAGCACAACCGGGTCGGCCAGGGTGTTCGGCGGCTCGCCATAGCCGGCGGCGACCCGCGTGAACATCTTCGAGCGGGTCTTGACCTGGACGTGGACCTCGAGACCGATGACGGCTTCGTACTGCATTTTCGTCACAGA
>JBAZMN010000211.1:0-4563 GCA_041649735.1 Opitutaceae bacterium
TGAATTATTCACAAAGCCAGTGGGGCGCAGGTGCTAGGCGGCGAGGCGAAGCTGTGGTGACCACTGCCAGCCGAAGCCAACGACGCAGATGCGCCCCAATGGCTTTGCCTTCGGTAAAAAAGGCGACCTGGTTGACTTTTATTGTATGTCATTTTTCCCTAATGATTTATCTATTACGGTCGCCTTTTTTATGAATAATTCAGGCTAGCCCAAGTTCCGCAGTTGACCAGCGGTCATAAAAAGATTTGAGGCTGATGGTTTTTGTCCGTCGCCTCCGCTTTGTGCCTGCGGTTTCCGCCGAAGGCCATGTAGTGCAGACTACTTGGCGCTGAAGCACTTGCATGCGACGAGCGACGGCATCATCTTTGCGGCATGTACCTGCGCAAGCATCGGCGGCAGAAGGGCGACAGCGCCAGCTACGAGTACTGGACGCTGGTGGAGACCGTGCGCACGGCGCGGGGGCCGCGGCAGCGGATCGTCGGCAACCTGGGGAAGCTGCCGGGGTTGGACGTCGAGGAGCGAGTCGGCTGGGAGGAGGTCGGGCGGATCCTGTCGGGGCGGCCGCCGGAGCGCCAGGGCGACCTGTTCGTGGCCGCGCCGGAACCGCCGGAGTGGGCCTGCGTGGATCTGCGGCAGGTGAAGGCCGAGCGGCTCCGGCGCTTCGGCGACGTGTACCTGGCCTTGGCGACCTGGCGTCGCCTCGGCCTGGACGAGTTGCTGCAGGGCCTGATGCCGGCGGGTCAGGGCGAGATCGAGGGGGAGCCGCTGTCCTGCCTGCTGACCCTGTCCCGCTTCTGCGAACCGTCCAGCGAGCTGGCGGTGGCAGAGCACTTCTACGGGACCACCGCCCTGGACGACCTGCTGGGCGTCCCGGCGGAGAAGGTGAACGCCGACCGGCTGTACCGGGCGCTGGACGCGCTGTTGCCGCACAAGGACGCCATCTGCCGCCACCTGCTGGGCCGCTACGCCGAATGGTTCGGGGCCGAGTTCGACTTCCTGCTCTACGATGTGACCAGCACCTACTTCGAGGGGGCCGCCAAGGACAACGACTTGGCGGCACTGGGCTACAGCCGGGACCACCGTCCGGACTGCCGGCAGGTGTGCATCGGGCTGGTGGTGACCCCCGCCGGCCTGCCCGTGGCCTACGAGGTGTTCGCGGGGAACCGCAACGACGTGACCACGCTCGAGGAGATGGTCGGGCTGATGGAGGACCGCTACGGGCAGGCGCGGCGGGTCTGGGTCTTCGACCGCGGCATCGTCAGCGAGGAGAACCTGGCGGAGTTGCGGCGTCGCGGCGCCCGCTACGTGGTGGGCACGCCCAAGGGCATGCTGCGCCAGTTCGAGGCGCAACTGCTCGAGGACGGCTGGGAGCGGGCCGCCGAGTCCGGGGTGGAGGTCAAGGTGGTCGCGCATCCCGACCTGGGCGAGGACCGCTTCATCCTCTGTCGCAGCCCGCAGCGCCGGGAGAAGGAGCGCGCCATCCTCGCCAAGCAGGCCGCGCGCCTGGAGGCGAAGTTGCTGGCCGTCCGGGAGGCCATCCGTTCCGGACGGCTGCGGGACCGCGGCACGGCCGAGCGGCGCATCGGGCGCTGGCTGGGCAAGTTCACCCGCGCCGAGACCCTCTTCCATGTCGAGATCCAGCCTGCCGCCGGCCCCCTGGCCGACCTGCAAATCGAGCGGCGCCAGGAGGTGGAGGCGTGGGCGGCCCTGGCCCAAGGGGCCTACCTGTTGCGCAGCAACGTCCCGGACGAAGATCCCGCCCGCCTCTGGCAGTGGTACATACAGCTCACCCAGGCGGAGGCCGCCTTCCGCCTGAGCAAGGACGAGCTCGGGCTACGGCCTGTCTTTCACCGCAAGACCGGCCGCGTCGAGGCTCACATCATGGTCTGCTTCCTGGCTCTGGTACTCTGGCGCAGCCTGGAGCAGTGGATGAGCGCCAAGGGGCTGGGCACCTGCGCCCGCCGCCTCGTCGCCCAGATGAAGGAGGTGCGCAGCCTCGACGTCGTCCTGGCGGTCAAGGACCGTGGCCCCCTGCGGCTGCGAGTCGTGGGTCAGCCGGACAAGCCCCTGCAACAGCTCCTGCAACTCCTCGGTCTACCCTTGCCCAACCGCTCCAGACGCATCGAAATCGCAAAAAATGTAGTGCAGACTTCCGGCTAACATATGTTGAACTAAGCGCATTCGCGCAGCCTTCGGGAGGCCGTCCCTGATTGGGACGGCCTTTGGCATTTCAGGGGGCCGGGCCATACTGAGGCAAGGCCCGGCGCGGTGGTCGCGCCGAGCCAACCCGGAGGCCCGTGACGATGACACCCCTGAGACGGAAGATGCTGGAGGACATGCAGCTGCACGACTTCGCCGAGAAGACACGGGAGGCGTACCTGGCGGCGGTGCGGTCGCTGGCCAAGCACTACGGGCGCCCGCCGGACCTGATCTCGGAGGAGGAGCTGCGGCGGTATTTCCTGCACCTGGTCGACAAGCGGAAGCTGTCGCGCTCGACGGTGCGCCAGCACCTGTGCGGGATCAAGTTCTTCTTCGCGGTGACGCTGGGCCGGAAGTGGAACGTGTTCGACCTGATCAAGCCGAGGCGCGGCCTGGTCCTGCCGGTGGTGCTGAGCCGCGAGGAGGTGCGGCGCCTGCTGGCGGCGGTGGCGAGCCTGCGGGTGCGCACGGCGCTGCTGGTGGCCTACGGCGGCGGCCTGCGGCTGAGCGAGGTGCGGCATCTGCGGGTCAGGCACCTGGACGGGGAGCGGATGCAGATCCGGGTGGTTGCCGGCAAGGGGCGCAAGGACCGGAACGTGCCGCTGTCGAAGCGGTTGCACCGGCGGCTGCAGGAGTACTGGCTGGCGGAGCGGCCGGCCGACCTGCTGTTCCCCGCGCGGAACCGCCCCGACGCGCCGCTGGACGCCAGCACACTGCAGAAGGCCGTCAAGCTGGCGGCCCGGCAGGCCGGGATCGCCAAGGACGTCCACTTCCACACGCTGCGGCACTGCTTCGCCACGCACCTGCTGGAGTGCGGCGTCGACCTACGGGCGATCCAGGAGCTGCTGGGCCACGGGTCGCCGCAGACCACGGCGGTCTACGCCCACCTGACCGACCGGTCGCTGGCGCGGCTCGGGGCCGCCCTGGAAGAGATCGCCGCCGGGCTGTAGCCGCGGTGCCCTCCATTGCCGACATCGTGCGCAGGCACGGGGCCGCGTATCTCGCCCGCTTTGGCGACGGCGTGCCGCCCAGCCATGTCCGCGCCCTGGCCGACATCGCCGCCTGCCGCACCCCGGAGATGGGCGGGCACCTGCTGGAGTGCGACGACTGCGGCCAACGGGAGTACGTCTACCACTCCTGCCGCAACCGCGCCTGTCCGCGCTGCCACGCCCGGGAGACGGCCGAGTGGGTCGCGGCGCGGGCCGACGAGCTACTCCCGGTGCGCCACCACCATCTGGTCTTCACCCTGCCGGCGGAACTCCGCGCGCCGGCGCGGCGGTCGCAGGCGGTCCTGCTCGACGCCCTCATGCGGGCGGCGGCCGAGGCGGTGCAGGCGCTGGCCGACGAGCCGCGCTTTGCCGGCGGCCGCCTCGCCATGCTCGCCGTGCTCCACACCCACACCCGGGCACTGATCTGGCATCCGCACGTGCACTTCCTGGTTCCCGGTGTCGCCGTGGCGGACGCCCGCGGCGTGTGCCGCATCCCGGACCGCTTCCTGTTGCCGGTGCGGCGCCTCTCGCCCGTCTTTCGCGCGAAGTTCGCAGCCCGTGTCCGGCACGAGCTGCCCGGCCTTGAGCTGCCCGGCGCCGTCTGGCGCAAGCGCTGGGTGGTCTTCTCCAGACCCTGCGTCGAGGGCGGCCGGGCCGTCCTCGACTACCTGGCCCGCTACGTCCGCCGCGGCCCGCTCGGCGACCACGCCATCCTGTCGGCCGACGACGACCGCGTCGTCTTCCGCTACACGGACAACCGCACCCGCGGGACGCGCACCGTCACCCTCGCCCCCGGCGAGTTCCTGCGCCGGTACCTCCAGCACACCCTGCCGCAGGGGTTCCACCGCGTCCGCTACTACGGCCTCTGGGCGCCAGCCAGCCGGACGATCCTGCGGGCGCTCCAGCTCGCTATGGCGGCTTCGGCCCGGACCCGGCCGGAGGCTCCGCCTACCGACCCGCCGCGCCCGGATCCCGTTGGCCCGAGGCCATGCCCGGCATGCGGCGGATGGCATCGGCGGGTCGTGGAGATGAGGCCGCGTGTGCCGGCGTGCCGGCGCACCCTGGCGCGGGGACCGCCACCATGAGCGCCGACTTGCGAAGCACCGCGCGACCCTTCCGGCCGGCCACCCGGCCGCGCCCCCTCCTGCCCGCGTCCGCCTCCGGAGGCGGTTCCCGGGCCCTCCGGGCGCCCCCATGCTTCCCCGGACCGGCCTCGCCCCCCTTGTGTTTTCACCGCCACGTCGCTATCTTGCGTCTTGACGGGCAGGGGCAACCCCGGTAAATCCCCTAGCCGCTCAATGGCTTAGTTCAACACAGACTATGCGGCGGCTCCGCGCCGCATAATCTCTAATCGTTATGATAGTCAGCTACCCCC
>JBAZMN010000212.1:0-4553 GCA_041649735.1 Opitutaceae bacterium
CCGCTCCATGAACCGGGCAGTGGCCTCCTGGTTGGCCCGACGCTGCGCCGCCTCCTCGGCCGGCGTCATCTCCCAGGTCGCTTCGCCGGAAATCGTGAGCGCGTAATCCGCCGCTTCGATGACGATGCGCCCGTTGGCCTGACCGAACCACTCAAGATAGAGAGCGTTCCCCCAATGCCAGGGCCACGGCTTGTGCGCGGCATAATACTCGCCGATCTGTTCGAGCGGAATCTCCGGCACCTTGACCTTGCGCGAGGCGGTGATGTCGCCGACCGTCCCCGTCTGGCAGGTCACGACCGCGGCGGGCAGGCCGGGTTTGGGCCGCGGATTCGTGAAAACCAGGCGCCGGCCGGCCAGATCGCGCCAAGCGTCGCCGGTGAGGTCGAGTTCGACCGGCTCCGCCCGTCCGGAAAACCAAAGCCGTCCGGTCACGCGCCCGCGGACGCGGTTGTCCATCTCGCCGCGGACCAGGAATTCCTCAAGACGCCACGCCATGCCGCCGATCAAACCGCGCCTTGGCGGAATGGCGAATCACTTTCTGCGCCGCTTCTGGCGGTCCGATCTCCCGGCTTCCATCACGGCTTGCGGCCGACCGGGGATTGGCTTCGATGGAACGTGCATGGATGCCTACGCCCGAGCCCGGGAGCTGATCAACGCCGCGCACGCGGCTGATCCGACCCGCGCGGCCGACGGCCGGCCGGCCGAACTGGTCTACGCCGACCGCATGGAAGCCTGGGTCGTGCGACTCGACCCCGATGTCGCCCCGCTGCTGCGCCTCGCCGCACGCTGCCAGCATCTCGAACGCTGGTCCGTGCCCCGCGCCTCCTTCCCCCTGGACCGGGCCGGCTACCATGCCTGGCGGAAGACGCTTTACCGGAAACAGGCCGACCGCGCCCGGGCACTGCTGCTGCAGGCCGGCGTGACGGCCGCCGGGGCCGGCGATGCCGCCATCTGGGTGTCCAAGACTGACCTCAAGACCAATGCGGGCACCCAGGCCCTGGAGGACGCCGCCTGCCTCGTGTTTCTCGAGAACGAAATCAGCGCGTTTGCGGCGCAGCACACGGAATACCCGCGGGAAAAATTCACCGGCATCCTGCAGAAAACCTGGCGGAAAATGAGTCCGCGGGCCCAGCGCTGCGCGCTCGGCCTCGACCTGCCGCCCGTCATCGCCGCCCTCCTTCACGAAGCCATCGCCACCGCCTGACTCCCATCATGAAAAACCGGTTCCGCCTTGCGGCGGTCGTGCTGGCCGTCCTCCTGATCGGCATCCAGTTCCTCCACCCGGAAAGGAATCTCGGGATCACCGGGGGACCGAACGACATCGCGGTGCGTTTCGTCGTGCCCGACAACGTGCACGCCGTCCTCACCAAGGCCTGTTATGACTGCCACTCGAACTACACGCGCTATCCGTGGTACGCCGGGGTGCAGCCCGTGGCGTGGTGGATGAGCCATCATGTGCACGAGGCCAAACGGGAGCTCAATTTCTCCGAATTCGGCTCTTACAGCGTGAAGCGGACCGCCCGCAAACTCGACGCCATCGTCGACGAGGTGGAACGGGGCGACATGCCGCTGATCAGCTACACCTGGATGCATCCCGAGGCCCGGCTGACCGCCGCGCAAAGGAAGCTGCTCACCGACTGGGCGCAGGCGCTGCACGACCAGATCGTGCCCGAATAAAATCCCGCCCGGGTGCCAAAACACCGGTTGACACCGGCGCGACCGCGGCGCCGATTGGCGGCATGACCCGCCCGCCTGAAATCTTCACCACCGAGCGGCTCGTCGCGCGGCGACCCCGCGTCGAGGACGCCGAGGCGGTGTTTGCCGCCTATGCCGCCGATCCCGCGGTCACGCGATACCTCTCCTGGCGCCATTACCCGGAGATCGAGCCGCTGCGGGAATTCCTGCGCAGCGCCGTGCGCACGTGGGAAACCGGCGAAGGCGGCCACTATCCGTGGCTGCTCAGCCTGCGGGGCGCCGACACGCCGATTGGTTCGGTGGGGGTGGGCTTCGGCCCCCACGGGGCGATGCTCGGCTACGTGCTGGGACGCGCCCACTGGGGCCGGGGCCTGATGACCGAGGCGGTGCGCTATGTCACCGCCTGGGCGCTGGCCCAGCCGCCGCTTTACCGCGTGTGGGCTTTTTGCGACGCGGAGAATCCCGCCTCGGCCCGGGTGATGGAAAAGGCCGGGTTGACGCGCGAAGGTCTGCTGCGCCGCTGGCATGTCTGCCCGACCATCGGCCCCGAGCCCCGCGACTGCCTGATCTACGCCAAAGTACGGTGAACACAGACTGAATTAAGCCTGGTCGACAGGCTTGCCATCACGCCGGCCGTGGGCCCCCGATGAAAGCGGCGGGATCATCCGCGTTATGAATTTTTCTCATAGAAAACGCGTTGGCAGGTTCCTTGCTGCAGGTCGTTGGGCAGGCTCTGCGGCAATCTCCGCAAGCCATTGCCTGTTAAACACAAATAGCAAGCAACCGCAATCATATGAAGAAACTCCTAACTCTGGCCGGTGCCGCGGCCCTCCTCTCGACGCTGTCGGCTCGCGCCGACGTCAAGCTCAACGACAACCTTACTGTGAGCGGCTACATCGTCGGCGCCTACACGACGTTTTCCCCCCAGCCGGGCACGTCGTGGGACTCCGTCTTCGATGCCTCCAAGGCCCCGCCGGGAGCTGGCGATGCCAATGCCCTGGACCTGACCTTCACCGCCAACTACAAACCGGTGACGGCGGTGATCAGCCTGTTTGATTTTCCGGGCACCGCGCTCGGCGTGAACATTCTCGACGCCTACGTCACTTACGACGCCGGCAGCGGCGTGACGATCACGGGTGGAAAATTCCTGAGCTACCTCGGGTATGAATCCTTCTATCCCACCCTGATGTCGCAGATCTCCTACGCCAACGGCGACTTCCTCGGCGCCATCCCCGCATATCACAGCGGTGTGAAGCTTGACTATGTATCGGGCAACACCGGCGCGGGTTTGGCCGTGCTCGACTCGGTCTATTCGCCTTACGGCTACAACCGCGGCGACGGCGAGCTGAAGCACAATGCGGGGCTTGAGGGTTATGTTACCCAGAAAGTCGGCGACGTTACGCTCTGGGCCGGCTTCGGTTACGACACAAAGGGCTATTTTGAGGTCCACTCCGTGCTCACGCTCGACGTCTGGCTCAGCTACCAGCTGAACAAGGCGACCTCGTTCGGCGCGGAATACCAGCACAAGGATGGCGGCCTCGGGGCCAAGGGTTACAACTGGCTGACTTTCCTGGGCTATAACTTCACGGACAAGGTCTCATCCGCCTTCCGCATCAGCGGTGAAAAAATGAGCGACGGCGGCCCGGGCTTCACGAAATACACGGTCTGCCCGGCCTACGCCCTCACCGATCATCTCACGGTGCGCGCCGAACTGTCGTATTACGACTACACCGACTACTCCGCCAACCACGCCACCTTCTTCGGGGTGCAGGCGTTGTTCAAATTCTGACCCGCTTCCGTTCTCCCCGGAGCCCCGCCGCCGTGGCGCGGGCTCCATTTCTCCCCGCCTGCCGCGCCGGTCGCGCGCATTCGAATCACGCATCCACCTTTTCCCCATGATCAAATCACTTCGTCCTCTCCTTCTCGCCGGCGCCGTTGCGGTTGCCGCGCTCGTTCCCACCTCCCATGCCGCCGACAAAGTCGTCAAAGTCGGCGTGCTCCACTCCCTTAGCGGCACGATGGCCATCAGCGAGACGTCGCTGCGCGACGTCCTGCTGTATGCCTTCGATGAGATCAACGCCGGCGGCGGCGTCCTCGGCTGCAAGATCGAGCCTGTGATCGTCGACGGCGCGTCGAACTGGCCGCTTTTTGCCGAGAAATCCAAGCAGTTGCTCGAGCAGGACAAGGTCGCCGTCGTCTTCGGCTGCTGGACCTCGGTCAGCCGCAAATCCGTGCTGCCGGTCTTCGAGAAGGACAACGGCCTGCTCTTCTACCCGGTGCAGTACGAGGGCGAGGAGCTGTCGAAAAACATCTTTTATACCGCCGAGGCGGTCAACCAGCAGGCCACGCCCGCGGTCGATTACCTCCTCCAGCAGGGCAAAAAGAAATTCTACCTCATCGGCACCGACTACGTCTATCCGCAGACAACCAACCTGATCCTCTTCAAATACCTTCAGCTCAAGGGCGTGCCGGTCGAAAGCATCGGCGGCGGCCTGCGCAAGGATGAATCGGGCAAGGTCATCTCGGCCGGCAAGTACGTGCCCTTCGGCCACACCGACTTCCAGCAGATCGTGGCCGAGATCAAGCAGTTTGCCGCCACCGGCGACGCCTGCGTGATCAACACGATCAACGGCGACTCCAATGTGCCCTTCTTCAAGGAAATCGCCGCGGCCGGCCTTACGCCTGCGGACTGCCCGGTCGTTTCGTTCAGCCTGGCCGAGGACGAACTCCGCAGCCTGCCGACCAAGGATCTCGTCGGGGAGCTCGGTTGCTGGACCTATTTCATGTCGCTCAACACGCCCGAAAACAAGGACTTCCTCGCCAAATGGGACTCCTGGCTGCAGACGGAGAATTATCCC
>JBAZMN010000213.1:0-4528 GCA_041649735.1 Opitutaceae bacterium
GCCACGGGAAGGACCGGTGGGATGTGGTCCGACGGCCACCATGCCTAGAAGCTATCCCAAAACCTGAAACAGGTATGAATCACCAGGCATTGGTCGGGGCGCGATCTTGTCGCGCCCTTCGAGAGGGACGCAGCAAGCCTGCGCCCCTACGATTCGTTCGCCGGTTTTGGGATAGCTTCTAGTTCCTTCAACCGTTGATGGCCGGCAACGGTCAAGCGTCCACCCGCCACGGCCACTGCACGCAGCCGGCGATGTCGCGAATGAGCGCAAAGTCCACCCGCCCTTTCAGCACAAAGGGCAGCACTTCCACCTCCCGGGGCAAAAGTGCGCGTGCAGCCTGCCAGCTCTTGCCCGAAACATAAACGTCATCGACCAGCAGCACGCGTTTCCAGGCGCCAAGATCGGGCACGGCCGAAAGCAGCCGGGGTTCGGCAAAACACGGTTGATTGCCTTCGTCCCGGTAATGCAGGGCGATGATCTTCAATTCCAATCCCAGCCGCTGCGCCACCAGCGCCGCCGGCACCACGCCGCCCCGCGCGATTCCCACCACGCCGTCAAGACGACCGGGAAACTGCCAGGCCGCCAGACGGCCGGCGATGTCCTTGAAAGCGAGCGGTGTCATGCCGGCCGTCCCTTCACGCCGGTCCGGTGGCTTCAACGCCGGGCGTACAGTTTCGCCAGAACCGCGTTGATCAAGGCGAGCAGACCGAGGCCGGCGAGACCCGTGACCACGGAACGCAGGAGCAGGGCGGGCGCCGCACCGAAGCCGCCGGACGCCAGGCCCGCCTGCAGGAGAATGGAAACCAGCCTCGCCCCCGCATAGCTCAGCGGTGCGACCAGCCAGCAGCGCGGGAACCGGCGCGCGGCCCACACCGCCAAAAGGGCAAACACCACCAGTTCCATGGTCAACACGCCGAGCGACCTCCCGGCCGGCTGACCGGTCAACAGCAGGTTGGCAAGCGGAGCCACCAGGCCGGCAAGCACACCCAGCCTCGGGCCGTAGAGATAAGCGGCGACAAATGTCATCCAGAACATCGGCAGCAAGTGTCCGCCCAGCCGCGTTGCATCCCAGGACGGCAGCAGGTGCACCAGCAGCGGAATGACGGCGGCCACGGCGAGCAAAACGGCCGCCTCCTGAACCGAGGTCTTCCTGAATAACTGGCCGGAGGCGTCTGGCGCAGTAATCGCAGTCATGATGGACAGGTAAACCGGCGGTTGCCTGAATGCACGTCGAACCGGACCTGAAACCAATTTTTGCACTGTTTTTGGCAAGGCATGCGGTGTCCCGATCCGGTGCTGGTAGTAGCCTGTGCCGGCATGTCCGCGCCACCCTCCGGGTTTGCGCCATTCCCATCGTCCATTGCTTCCACCGGCAGTCTTTCCTCCAGCTTTGTCACCTCGCCCCCACCGCCATGAAAACCCGCCGGGATTTCGTCAAGGCCGGCTTTGCCCTCGGCGCCACCTTCTCCCTCGCGGATCTGGGCGGTCTTTTTGCTGCTGACGTCCCGGCCGCCGGCGGGGCTCCGGCGGCCAAGGCCGGCCGCTCCGTGCTCGTGGCGGTGCGTGATGGCGACCGGGTCGCGATGCTCGATCAGGCCTTGGCGGCGCTCGGCGGCATCGAAACCTTTGTCCGGAAAGGTCAGACCGTCCTGATCAAACCCAACATCGGCTGGGATGTCCCGCCCGAACGCGGCGCCAACACCCACCCTGATCTCGTCGGTCATCTCACCCGGCTTTGTCTCGGGGCCGGCGCAAAGTCGGTCAGCATCTTTGACTGCACCTGCGACCATTGGCGGAGCACCTACGTCAACAGCGGCATCGAAAAAGCGGCGCAGGACGCCGGCGCCCAGGTGATCCCCGGCAACGACGCCAGCCTCTACCGCGAGGTCGCCATCCCCGGCGGCGTCAAACTCAAGCGGGCCCGGGTGCACGCGCTCGTCCTCGACAGCGATGTGTTCATCAACCTGCCCGTGCTCAAACATCACAGCGGCGCCCTCATGACCGCCTGCATGAAGAATCTGATGGGCGTGATCTCGAAGCAGGATCAGCAAAACTATCACCGCGAGGATCTGCATCAGTGCATCGCCGACTTCCTCACCTTCCGGCGGCCCACCCTCAATGTCCTCGACGCTTATCACCCGATGGTGCGCAACGGGCCGCGCGGCAAGACCGTGGAGGACCTCGTGGAAATGCGCACGCTGCTCGCCGCGACGGACATCGTGGCGATCGATGCCGCCGCCGCCCGGTTGCTGGGCCACCCGCCGGCGGCGGTGCGCCATGTGAAAATCGCCGCCGACCTGCAACTCGGCACGATCGATCTCGATCAGGTCGACATCCGCCGCTTCAAACTCGCCTGACGCCGTGCCGCGCAACCGCCTGAAACTGCTCCGCGTGACCGCGGCGCTGGTGTTCTTTGCCGGCCTGACCGCCGCCTTGGTGGATTTCCGCGCCTTGATTCCCGTTGCCACCGGACACTGGTTCGCCGGCACCCAGCTGGTGCCATCCCTGGTCGCTTTGGCGACCGGTGCGTCCCTCTCCCTGGCCGGCATCATCATCATGGTCGCGACGCTGGCGGCAGGTCGTATCTACTGTTCGGCCATCTGCCCGCTGGGAATTCTGCAGGACGTCGTGGCCCGTCTGGCCGCATGGCTGCGTCGGGGGAAGCAACGACTCCTGCCCTTCGCGCGGCCAAAGACCTGGCTGCGCCAGCTTTTGCTCTGGGGCACGGTGGGAGGCGTGCTGGCCGGGTGGAGCGGGTTCACCCTGTCCTTGGTCGATCCGTACAGCAACTTTGGCCGCATCGTTTCCGGTCTTTTCCGGCCGCTGGCCACGCTGGCGAACAATGCGGCGGCCGGCGCCGCCCGGGTCGTCGGAAGCGGCGGCGGTTTTTACCGGGTCGAACCAGCCTGGGCCGGGCTGGGCGCGCTCGGTCTGCCCGTAATCTTCCTGGTCCTGATCACGGTGCTGGTCGTGCTGCGCGGACGGCTCTACTGCAACACCCTCTGTCCCGTCGGCACCCTGCTCGGCCTGTTCGCCCGGCAGGCGGCATTCCGCCTCGCGATTGACCAAGGCGCGTGCAGCAAGTGCGCGGCGTGCCTGCCGGTTTGCAAGAGCCAGTGCATCGACCTGCGCGCCGGGAATATCGATTTCTCCCGTTGCGTCGCATGCTACAACTGCATCGGCGCGTGCGAACAGGGTGGCATCGGCTACCGGTTCGCCTGGCGGCCCCCTGGCCGGCGGCCGGCCGCCTCGATTTCCCCGATTCCTCCCGCCGCCAGCATGGAGGCTCCCGATCCGCAGCGCCGCGCCTTTCTCGCCGGCACGGCGGTGACGTTGGCCGCCGCGTTGGGCGCCTCCCGCATGCCGGCCCGGAAACGGGCCGAAACTGAACCGGACACTACCGCGTCCGCCGCCATCTGCCCGCCCGGCGCCGGCGGCGTCGACCGTTTTCTGGACCGCTGCACGGCCTGCCATCTGTGCGTGAGCGCCTGTCCGACCCGGGTCCTCAAGCCCGCCTTTTTGGAATACGGCTTCAGCGGCCTGATGAAACCGCGCCTGGATTACTCCGCCGCCTTCTGCACCTACGACTGCCGCCGCTGCGGCGAGGTCTGCCCGGATGGGGCGATCAGTTTGCTCGACCTCGCGGACAAACAGCTCGCGCAGATCGGCGAGGCGCACCTCGACGTGGAGAAATGCATTGTGAAGACCAAAGGCACCGACTGTGCCGCCTGCTCGGAGCACTGTCCGACGAAGGCCGTCTCCACCGTGCCCTACGGCAACAATCTCCGCCTGCCCGAGTACAAACGCGAACTCTGCATCGGCTGCGGCGCCTGCGAGTATGCCTGTCCGGTCCGGCCGGAGAAAGCCATCATCGTGACCGGGCGCCGCCGGCACGGGCGGGCGCAGAAGTTGGTCGAGGGAAAAGCCGCCGCTCCCGGGCCGGCCGGCGACTTTCCGTTTTGAGGTGCCGGCCGGGCCGGGCCCGCCGGCACCCAAATTCAGGCGCGACTCGGCCGGACTCAGCGGCCAGTCTTCCCGGCATGTCCCATCAGCCCGCCTCCACCCGTTACGATCAGCCTGCACTTTACCGCCGGTGCGGCCGCAGCGGCCTCAAGCTGCCGCTGCTTGCGCTCGGACTCTGGCACAACTTCGGCGCCAACGACAGCTACGCCAACAGCCGGGCGATGATTCTGCGCGCCTTCGACCTGGGCATCACGCACTTCGACCTGGCCAACAACTACGGTCCTCCGCCCGGTTCCGCCGAGACGACCTTTGGCCGCGTGTTGCGCGAGGATCTGCCCGCCCACCGCGACGAACTCATCATCTCCACCAAGGCGGGCTATGACATGTGGCCGGGGCCCTATGGCGAGTGGGGTTCGCGGAAATATCTGTTGGCGAGCCTGGACCAAAGCCTGCGCCGCCTCGATCTCGACTATGTCGACATCTTTTACAGCCACCGCCCCGATCCCGACACCCCGCTGGAGGAGACGATGGGGGCGCTGGCCCATGCCGTGCGCACCGGCAAGGC
>JBAZMN010000214.1:0-4484 GCA_041649735.1 Opitutaceae bacterium
TCAGATCACCGCCCCCCGGCGCCGAATCCTGCGTCGTCGAATGTGCGGAATCCTGTTCCCACCGAGCGACCCGCCTCGGCTCCATCGCCACGGAATGGTTCATCGCCGCCGCGGATCTCTCCCCCGCACCCCGTTTCTTCGCCGCGGGCCGCCCCGCCGGCACCGGTCCAGTCGAATACAAATTCCAATTCCGACTCCAACACCAGGACCCAGCAGAAGTGACCCGGGCGCCGGGTAATCGTCCAGGCCGGCCCGGCGTGCCGGGTAGACGCAGGAAGGCCCGCTATTCCGTCCCGCTGCGCAGCATCCGCACCCGGCGGTTCTTCTGGGGAAAGGTCAGTGTGACGACGGTGCCGACGCCCTCCTTGCTTTCGATGCCCACCTGGCCGCCATGCTCGCGCATGATGCGCTGCACGATCATCAGCCCGAGGCCGTGCCCGCCGGGCTTGGTCGTATGGTAGGGCTGGAAGAGCCGGGAAAGATCCTCCGGCCGGATGCCCGTGCCGGAGTCGCCGAAGAGGAGATAGACTGAATCGTCGTCGGCCCGCGACCGGATCTTCAGCTTCCCGCCCGGTCCCATCGCCTCCATCGCGTTGGTGATCAGGTTGAAGAACACCTGCTTCAGCTGGTTGCGGTCGGCCAGGATCGGGGGCAGATCGGCCTGGGTCTCGGCCTCGACGACGATGCCGCGGTTCTCCAGCTCGCCGGCCTGGAAGCGCAGCACCTCGTCGAGCACGTCGACGACGTTGGTCTCGGCGAGATCAGGCGGCTGCGGCCGGATGGCCTCGAGAAAATTGGTGATGATGCCGTCCAGACGTTTCACCTCATCCTGGCAGACCGCGATCGATTGGCCGAGCGCCTCGACGTCGCGCGCGGCCTTCAGTTTTTTCAGCTTCCGTGCGATCAGCTGCAGGTGGATGGTGAGCGAGTTGAGGGGATTGCCGAGTTCGTGCGCCACGCCGGCGGCCAGGAGGAGGACCGACGACGCCTTCTCATCCTCGATCAGCCGCTCGGTCGTCTGCCTCTCCCGGGTGATGTCGGTGAGGATGACGGCGAACCGGCGCGACTGCTCCCGGGCGCCCTCGGCCTGGAAGGGCACCATGTAGAGCCGGACGATGCGCGGCTGCGGATAGCTGAGCTCGATCTCCCGCGCGACCACGGGCACGACGGCGCCGTCGGCCAGCGAGGCCTCGAGCGATGCATGCAGGCCCGGCACGAGCCGCCAGAGCGTGGCGCCGGCCAGCTCGCCCTCGCGCAGCCCGATCAGGCGCGTGGCCGCCTCGTTGGCGTACTCGATCACGCCGTCGGCGTTGATGACGAGGATGCCCTCGTTGATGGTGTTGAAGATGGCCTCGAACAGGCCGCGCTCGCGGGCCAGGCGCTGCACGAGGTTGGCGAGGTTGACCGAATCCAGCGTGTCGAGCCGTCCGAGCACGCGGTCGAGGGAGCTATGTTTGCGACCGGCCATGATTGAAACTGCGGTTGACGCTAACGACTTGTGTCCGGTTTGAAACCACGGATTTCGCGGATGGCACGGATAAACAGTCCCCAGCCTTACTCCACGTCGAACAGGTTCAGCTGGGCCGGATCGACGCGGCCGCGCATCAGCTTGCGCAGAAATGCGCCGCGGTGCGCCGGGCAGCGGCCGAGCTTGAGCACGGCGTCGCGGTGCTCGTCGGTGCCGTAGCCCTTGTGCTGGGCGAAGCCGTAGCCGGGATACTTGTGATCGAGCTCCTCCATCATCCGGTCGCGCGTGACCTTGGCGACGATCGAGGCCATGGCAATGCAGAGCGAGCGGGCATCGCCGCGCACCACGCCCGTGTGCGGATAAACGAAGCTGCGCAGGGCCAGCCCGTCGATGAGGATGCGGCACGACGCCTGCGGCTGGAAGGTGCGCACCTCCTGCTCGCTCGCAAACAGGTCGGGCTCGGTACGGTGCGCGAACGCCGAGGGCGGATAGATGCCCTCGAGCGCGCGGCGCATGGCGAGTTTGGTCGCGCCGAGGATGTTCAGCTCCTCGATCTCGGCCACCGAGGCCTCCCCGTAGGTCGCATGCAGCTGGCCCTCGAGCACAAGCTGCTCGATCTCGGCAAAGACCTCATCCCGCTGCTGGGCCGTGAGCTGCTTCGAGTCGTTCACCCGGCCGCTGCGCGCCACGACCCAGCGGCCCTCGAGAAATTCCTGGGTCACCAGCACCGCGCCCGCCACCACCGGCCCGGCCAGCGCCCCGCGCCCGGCCTCGTCGACTCCGATGAGCTGGGCCTGCCCCTCGATCTGCTTGAGGTCGAATCCACGGAGCTGGCGGCGCTTGGGCATGGATCAGTAAAATCCAACCACGGATGACACAGATCGACACGGATTACCTTGTAGGAGCAAATGAATCCTGCTCGCCCGCCTCTCGACAAGTTTGAGGCCCCGAGTTTGTCGAACGGGCCAACCGGCCCTTGCAGGCCATGGCGGCTTTACTTCGTCCGGCCAGGCATTCTTACGATCCGTTTCCATCCGCGAAATCCGTGGTCAAAGTCCTTTCTGCCATTCCACCCGCTCCTTTGGCGGCGGCAGCGGCAGCTCGGCGAGTTTGCCCGCCGCGGCCACCACCTCGTAGGCCGTGCGGAAATGCAGCTTGGCGAAATCGCCCAGCGCGGGCGCGCCAAACTTGCGGATGATCTCCGCGGCCTGCTCCTTGACCCGGCCGCTCGCGCCCTTCTGCAGCGAGCTGCCGAAGCGCTGCGAGAGCTTCTTCATCGCCCGCACGTACTCGGCCCGCGCCACGACCGACGCCGCCGCGACCACCGGGTCCTCCTCGGCCTTGGTGCGCATCTTCAGCTCGAAATGCTTCACCGCCTTCTTCGCCAGCTCGCGCTGCGTGAGCGGCTGTTTGGAAAACTGGTCGAGCAGGCCCCACGGCACCCATTTTTCATTGAGCGCCTGCTCCAGCGCCGTGGCATGCTGCCAGGCCAGCAGGCGGTTGAGGTTGGCGCCGGGGCGGAGCATCAGGTCGTTGTACTTCGGCATGCCGCAATGGCAGGTCTTGGCCACGGCGCCGGGCGTCTTGCGGATGAGATCGTCGAGCTTGAGAATCTGTGAATCGGCCAGCAGCTTGCTGTCCTTTACGCCGGCCTTGAGCCAGGCGTCGATGGCCGGCTTGTCGGCGATGACCGTGGCCGCGATGACCGGGCCGAAGAAGTCGCCCTTGCCGCTCTCGTCGAGCCCGGCGTGCGGCTCGAACCGCTCCGGGTGCAATACTTCATCGTAGCCCAGCCGCGGTGCGCCGGTCACCTCGGTCTCCAGCGTGTGGAGCACGAACTCCTCCGTCCCCTTGCCGGCGATGACGACGATCCGGCGCTTGTCGTAGGCGGTCACGTTGACGTCCGGCCCGCGAAAGGCGAAACGCGCATACGCCACCGCGAAGGGCTCCCAGCCTTTCGCCTCGCAGACGGCGCGCAGCTTCTCCAGTTGCGCGTCGTCGAGCTTGATCGTGTAGGTGGCCAGCTTCTGCGGCGTCTCGCCGGCGTCAGTCGACCGGTTCTTCATCGGGTGGTAATAGCCGCAAAGAGGCACAAAAAACGCAAAAGCTAAAGCACAGAGATGAATTGGGCCGCGGTCCGCCGCCAAACGGGTCAACCCACAAAAAATCAACCCGGGCTTTCGTCCGCGGATGTTTTGTGCTTCTTCGTGTCTCTTCGTGGCGATTTCCTCCTCCCAGCGACTTCCGGTCAACCGGGCGCCCTTCCAGCGCGCCCTGCACGCCTGGTATCGCCGGCACCACCGGCGGCTGCCGTGGCGCGAGGCGCCGTCGCTCTACGGAACCGTCGTCTCGGAGTTCATGCTGCAGCAGACGCAGATCAAGACGGCGCTGCCCTATTTCGCGCGCTGGTTGCGGGAACTGCCCGACTTCGCCGCGCTCGCGGCCGCCTCCGAGGCGCGGGTGCTCAAACTCTGGGAGGGCCTCGGCTACTACTCCCGCGCCCGCAACCTCCACCGGCTGGCCCGGGCGCTCACCGCCCTGCCCGCCCCGCCGCGCACCCCCGAAGCCTGGCGCGAACTGCCCGGCGTCGGCCCCTACACCGCGGCGGCGGTCACCAGCCTCGCGTTCGATGCGCCCGCCGCCTGCGTCGACGGCAACGTCGTGCGCGTCCTCGCCCGGCTCACCGCCGATACGATGGAGTTCCGCGACGGCGCCACCGCGGCCAGGCATTTTGCGCCCCTCGCCGGAGCCCTCCTCAAGCCCGCAGATCCCGGCACGCACAACCAGGCGATGATGGAACTGGGCGCCCTCGTCTGCACACGCCACCACCCCGGGTGCGCAGGCTGTCCGGTGCGGCGGTTTTGCGCCGCCGCGCGCCGCGGCGACCCGGAGCGCTACCCGCGGCTGGCGCGGAAGAAGACCGGACAGCGCACCGTCGCGCGCATGTGGTGCGAGCATGACGGCCGCCTGTTGCTGCATCGCGCCGCCGGCGATGCCCGCCGCCTCGCCAACCTCC
>JBAZMN010000215.1:0-4483 GCA_041649735.1 Opitutaceae bacterium
CGTTTTGACCCGCGCAAGGGCGGCAAGCTCAGCACCTACGCCGCCTGGTGGATCAAGCAGTCCATCAAGCGCGCCCTCGCCAACCAGTCGAAGACGATCCGCCTGCCCGTCCATCTCGTGGACAAGATTTCCAAGATGCGCCGGACCGCCATGTCGCTCGCGGAGGAATTCGGTCGCGAACCGACCGATGAGGAGGTGGCGATGGAGCTCGATATTCCCGTCAACAAGGTCGCCCATCTCAAATCCGTCAGCATCCGTCCAACCTCGCTCGACGCGCCTATCGGCGAGGATGGCGACTCGGCCACTTTTGGCGAGATCGTCGGCGACGAGAACGCCATCAGCCCCTATGAAAATGTCCGCGAGCGCAACCTCAAGACCGACCTCAACCATATGATCGAGTCGCTCGACAAGCGGGAAGCCGACATCATCCGCATGCGGTTCGGCCTGGATGGCCACGACGAGCTCACCCTCGAAGAGGTGGGGCGGAAATTCAAGGTCACCCGCGAGCGCGTGCGCCAGCTCCAGAATCTCGCACTCCAGAAGGTCCGCCGGCTCATGGCCAAGAACGAAGCCCAGCGCTCGGTCGAGGAGATCGAGCAGGACGAGCGCCTGCGGAAGCGCATGGAGGTTCTCCGCGAATTCTTCGAAAGCAAGGCGGCGAAAAAGCCCGCCAAGCATTGACGCGTTTCGCGGCGATAGTTCTGACCGAGCCGGCAGTCCTCTGCCGGCTTTTTTGTGCCCCCGCTCTCCTGAGCTTGGTGGCCTATTTTTCTCCGGGCCGCCAAATTCGTGAGAATTTGGACTACTTCGCCATTTTCAGCGTCCTTTTGACCGCTGGACAGTCCCCGAGGAACCTTTCACATTCCGCACGCACTTACTCCTGCCATGTCCGTGCCCTTGCGTGCCCTCCCGATCCTGCTCGGCCTTGCCGCCGGCGGCCTGCTCCACGCCGCTTCGCTGCCTGAGGCGCAGGAGCTTTACCGGGCCCGGCGCTATGGCGAAGCCCAAGCAGCCTATGAGCAGGTGATCGCCGCGGAACCGGACAATGCCGAGGCGGCCTACCGCCTGGGCCGCCTGGCCCTGTTGCGTGACGATCCGGCCACGGCGGTGAAATGGCTGGAGAAAGCCACTGCGCTTGCGCCGCAGTCCTCGCCCTATTTCAAGTCCCTGGGTGACGCCTATGGCCTTTCGGCGCAGGAAGCCGGTCTGTTCTCCAAACCCGGTTTCGCGCGGAAGAGCCTGGCCGCCTACCAGAAAGGCGTGGAACTCAATCCTCGGAGCATCAGCGCCCGTGAAGCCCTGTACACATTCTACCGGCAAGCCCCTGTCATCGCCGGCGGCGGGACGGACAAGGCGCGGAGCGAGGCACTCGAGATCCAAAAACTGGACGCCATCCGGGGCACCGTTCTGCTGGTCGACCTCAGCGTGGCCGACGGGAAATATCCGGAAGCTTTCGCGGCCCTGGACAGCCTGCGGCGCAGCCATCCCGACGCACGCGATGCGCTTTATCAGATCGGCCGGGTCGCCGCTCTGAGCGGCCAGCGGCTGGAACAGGGCGAAGCCGCGCTCAAGGAATACCTGGCGCACACGCCGGGCGAAAACCAGTCCCCGCTCTGGGCCGCCCACTGGCGCCTCGGACAGATCTTCGAAAAGAAAGGCGACGCTGCCTCTGCCCGCGCCGAGTATGCCGCGGCGCTCAAGCTCAACCCCAGCCAGCCACAGTTGGTCGAAGCGCTGGAACGAGTGAAGTGAATCCTCCTCTTCCGGGGCGACTCCCTTACCGGTTGCTCTTTGCTCCATTGCCAGATTGATGATCCGATCGGATCATCAATCTGGCAGAAGCGGCGCCTGGGGGGAACGCAGCTGCGGCAACGACCGCCGCTTGCCCGATCGCTTGTGCCATGGCACGTTACCGACCATGACCGAAACCGCCCCGGCGGCGCCACGAGTCGCCCGTCCCCCCACCGGGCGTCCTCTGCTCCTCTTCGATGGGGAATGCGAGTTCTGCCGCCTGTGGATTGAACGCTGGCGCGAAGCCGCCGGCGGCCGGCTGGACCTCGAGCCCGCACAGACCGCAGCCAGTCGCTTCCCGGAGATTTCCTCGGCGGAGTTCAATCGTGCCGTCCAGTTGATTGACACCCAGGGACAGGTTTTCTCCGCGGCGGAAGCCATTTTCCGCGCCCGGGCAGGAGCGACCGGCCGCAATGGTCTGCTGACCGCCTATGAACGTCTGCCTGGTTTCGCCGCCGCGGCCGAGACGTTGTACCGTTTCGTCGCTGGACACCGTCCGATCTTCTCCCTGCTGACCCGCCTGCTTTGGGGCGCCGAGGTGCGTCGTCCATCCTTCGGCACCAGCACCTGGATCTTTCTACGGCTGCTGGGGGCCGTGCATCTCATCGCCTTTCTCTCGTTCTGGACCCAGCTCGGCGGCCTCGTCGGACCGCAGGGCATCCTGCCGGCCCAGCCCTATTTCGACGCCGTGGGTGCATCGCTCGGGGTGTCCCGCCTCTGGCAGCTGCCCACACTGTGCTGGTGGTTTGGCGGCGGCTGGTTCCTGCAGGTCCTGTGCGGCGCGGGGGTCGCATTGTCGCTGGCGCTGATCGCCGGCTGCGCTCCGGCCCTCTGCCTGTTGGGATTGTGGACGGCCTACTTGTCGCTTTGCGCCGCCGGCCAGATATTCATGAACTACCAGTGGGACGCGCTCCTGCTGGAAACCACCCTGCTCGCGATCTTCGTTACGCCTTGGTCTGCGTGGACCTGGTCCCGGCGCGCCGACCCGCCCCGGCCCGCCCGCTGGCTGCTTTGGTGGCTGCTGTTCCGGTTGATGCTGCTCTCCGGCGCCGTCAAGCTCCTGAGCGGCGATCCCGCCTGGCGCCACCTCACCGCGCTGAAGTACCACTTCGAAACCCAGCCGCTGCCCACGTGGCTCGGTTGGTACGCGCATCAGCTGCCCGGCTGGATCAAGAGCACCGCGTGCGCGGGCATGTTTGCCATCGAACTGGGCGCGCCTTTCCTCCTCCTGCTGCCGCGCCGGGCCCGTCAAGGCGGCGCCCTGCTCCAGATCAGTCTGCAGGCACTCATCGCGCTCACCGGCAACTACACATTTTTCAACCTGCTCACCGCCGCGCTGTGCCTGCTGTTTTTCGACGATGCCTGCTGGCGAAATCTCGCGCGACGCCTGGGCCTCCGCCATTCGACGGGTGCAACCGCCCGTTGTTCTTTCCCGCGGTGGTGTCCCCGGTGGTTGCTGCGGCCGGCGGCCGGAGCGATTTTCAGCCTGACCGCGCTCGTGACGCTGGGAACGCTTTTCCCGAGGATGACCTGGCCCCGCGGCCTCCTGGCGGTGCAGGAGGCGGTGGCTCCTTTCCGCAGCTTCAACAGCTACGGCCTGTTCGCCGTCATGACCCGGGAGCGGCCCGAAATCATCATCGAGGGCAGCGACGACGGTCGCATCTGGCTGCCCTACACATTCAAGGCCAAGCCGGGCGACCCGCAGCGGCGGCCCGGATTCGTCGCGCCCCACCAGCCGCGCCTCGACTGGCAGCTCTGGTTCGCCGCCCTGGAGAGCCCGGCCGAAAATCCCTGGGTGACCAATCTCTGCGAACGTCTGCTCGAAGGCTCGCCGGATGTGCTGGCCTTGTTCGCCTCCAATCCGTTTCCCCGCCGGCCGCCCCGGCGAATCCGGGCCGTTCTCTACGACTATCGCTTCACCAGCCGCCGGCAGCGGGCCGCCACCGGCAACTGGTGGGATCGCACGCCGGTGGATTATTACGTGCCGCCGGTCTCGCTGCGCTGAGTGCATTTTGTCTCGCGCCCTTTCCGGCTCTGCCTCTCGCTGGGGGCATGGCCGCCCCCCGAGAGGAATTTCTCCGCCTGCTGGGAGAAAGTGTCGCCGCCGGCACCTTGCTCAAGCTCACCCTGGGCCGGTATCGCGGTGCCGAAGCCACGCTGCGCAATTTGCATGTGCGTCCGGTCACGCTGCGGGCCGGACCGCACCTGTCGTTCGTCTGGCGTCATGCGGCGCGCGACATCACCAAAAACCATGCCCCGGCCGAAGCCCTCGCCACGCTGGCCACGCTCATCGGCGCCGACTTCGGCAGCGCGCACCTTTTCACCACGACGCAGGACGCCCAACTGGAATTCGCCGCCGACGCCACCGCCCGGCTGAAGGTCATGCCGCACGAGAACCTTGATCCGCCCTCGGGGGAACACGACCGCCGAAAAACGCGGACCATCCTGCCGGCCAGCCCCTGGCTGCACCGGCTCGGCGTGACCACCGCGACCGGCGCGGTGCGCGAAGGCATGGCCGCCAAGTTCAAGCAGATTAACCATTTCGTCGAATTGCTTGCGCCGCTTGTCCAGGAGGCTCCGTTACCCGTCGACCGGCCCGTCGAGGTGGCCGACATGGGCTGCGGCAAGGGGTATCTCACGTTCGCCGCCTGGCAGTATTTTCACCACGTCGCCCGGCGTCCGGCGCATGTCC
>JBAZMN010000216.1:0-4467 GCA_041649735.1 Opitutaceae bacterium
CCGATGTCCGAGTTGGTATTAACCAGACTGAGGAAGGTGCGCCAAGTGGTCAGAGCATGTTCGTTGATCTGTGTCCATGGCGGGATATGAACGGTTTTGAGCGTTTGGGCGCCACGGAGAGCCACGCCGATACGGTAGGCCGTAGCCTTGGTGTTGGGATCAATGATTTTGCGGGGTGTGATGTTAAAAGTGAGTTTCTCGGTATCGCGGAGGATGCTGAAGACGGCAGGTCGGCCGGCCTTCTGGCGCAAGTAGTCCATGACAAAGCCTGCGTAGTCGACCGGCTGCCCGTCGATGGCGACGATGACATCCTTCGCCTTGAGGCCTGCTTCCTCGGCGGCGGAGCCGACCTGCACGCTGCCAATGGTGACCTTGACTGCCGGTTCAACGCCGATGTCACGGATTTGCTCGGGGCCGATCAGCTCGGGATGGACTAGGGTGGTAGCGCGGTGCCCTGCTCGCTCGTAGGTAATAGTGACCTCGGGACGGCCTTGCGCATCACGCCCGCCGCCGAGGGCGATGAGCTGCGAAATATCGGAGAAGGACTGCACGAATTTACTGTCCACCGCGACGATCAGATCCCCAGCGCGCAGACCGGCGACATAACCGGGGCCGGGCACGAGTTTCGCGCCGTTGACCTCGATTTGCGGACGTGCGATGCCGACCCGAGGGGTAAGATCCTCCTCCGCGACGGGTTGGCCCACGGCCCACAGGACCGTGGCAAGGAGAAAGGCAAAAAGGACGTTAAAGGCCGCGCCAGCCGCGAACACCAGCATCTTGGTGGTGTAGCTGACGGGCGGCAGTTTGGTGAGGTCGGCTGCCGATTCCCCCTCGATGGCGCCCATGTCGGCCAGTTGGGGCAGCAGCACGTAGCCGCCGAGGGGCAGCCACGACAGGCGGTATTCGACGCCATCCCGGCCGCGCCAGGCGAAGATCTTGGGTCCGAAACCGATGGAGAAACGCTCCACATGCACCCCGCGGCGCCGCGCCGCAAGAAAGTGCCCCAGCTCATGCACGAAGATGGAGCCGCCGAAGAACAGGACGATCAGAAAGACCGACCAGAGGTTCGAGGCGAGGGACTGGAGTAAATCGGAGGACACGCGGGAAGCTAGGATTTGAGACTGGCGATGATGGACTCAGCGGTGCGCCGGGCGGCCAGGTCGGCCTCCAGGACCGCATCAAGATCGACCGGTTCGAAGTTGGGACAGGCTTGGAGAGTCTTATCGATGACTTCCGGAATGGCAAGGAAGGGGGTCCGGCCGGCGAGGAAGGCCGCCACGGTGATCTCGTTGGCGGCGTTGTAGATGGCCGGAGCCACGCCTCCGGCCGTCAGGGCTTCACGGGCCAGCCGCAGGCAGGGATAGCGCGTCTCATCCACGGGCCGGAAGTCGAGGGTCAGCAGCCTTTGCAGATCGAGGGGTGCATCCGCGCCCGGCGCCCGCTCCGGATAGAGCAGGGCATGCTGGATGGGAAAGGTCATGGAGGGCGGTGCGAGCTGGGCGAGCATGGCGCCATCGGTGAACTCCACCAGGCAATGCACGATGCTCTGCGGATGGAGCACGGCCTGGCACTGTTCCGGGCGCAGGCCGAACAGCCAGAGCGCCTCCATCAGCTCGAGGCCCTTGTTGGCCAGCGTGGCCGAGTCGACCGTGACTTTCGGCCCCATCGCCCAGTTCGGATGCTTGAGGGCCTCCGCGGGCGTCACCCGGGCCAGGGCCGCGGCGGGCAGATCGCGCAGCGCTCCGCCCGAGGCCGTGAGCACGACCCGGCGCACGGCGGCGGCGGGATGCCCTTCGAGGCATTGAAAGACGGCGTTATGCTCGCTGTCGACCGGCAGCAGCCGGACGCCGCTGGCGCGCGCGGCGGCCATGACAAATTTGCCGGCCAGCACCAGGATCTCCTTGGAGGCGAGGGCGAGGTGCTTGCGGGCGGCAAGGGCGGCCAGCGCCGGGCGCAGGCCGGTGGTGCCCACGACCGCCACGAGCACCAGGTCGGCCTCGGGCAGCTGGGCGAGCTCGATGAGCCCGTTCAGGCCGCCATAGAGCCGGCAGCCGGGGGGAAACGCCGCGGCGGCACGGGCCTCGGCCAGCGCGCCGTTGTCGAAGATCCCGACGTGCCGGACGCCGAACTGCCGCGCGGTCTCCGCGAGGCGCCGGTGGTTGGCCCGCGCGGCGATGCCGACGAGTTCCAGCCGGTCGCGGTGGGCGGCGATGACCCGCAGCGTGTTTTCGCCGATCGAGCCGGTGGCGCCGAGCAGGACGATGCGTTTTCTGGAAGGGGACGTGGACACGTTCTTGCGCTGATTGCTGCTTCCGCTCTGGCAGGAGGCAAAGCGGTGATTTCCGCAGACCGCCGGCGCTAGAGCAAGTGAAACACCAGCCAGCCGACAGGGGCGGTCAGGATCAGACTGTCGGAGAGGTCGAACACTCCGCCGATGCCGGGGATCGTCTGACCGGTGTCCTTGATGTCGGCCCGGCGCTTGATGACTGATTCGATGAGATCCGAGACGATGGCCAGGCCTCCCAGCAGCGCGGCCGCGGCGGCGGCCACGCGCCACGTGAAGTTGGCCGGCAGGTACGCCCGGCACAGCCAGGCCAGGACGACGCCCACGATCATAGAGGTGAACAGGCCTCCGGCCACGCCCTCCCAGGTCTTTTTCGGACTGATGTTGGGCGCCAGATGGTGGCGGCCGATGGCGAGCCCGGTGAGGAACGCCCCCGAGTCGCAGAATTTGGTCACGGCGATGAGCCAGAGTCCGAACACCAGGCCGGTTTGCGGGTGCGGGCTGGCGAGGAGAATGATGCGAACGAGGAACTGCAGCATGAACGGCACGTAGACGAGGCCGAAGAGGGTCCAGCCGAGGGTTTCGACCCGATTCGACGGCTCCCGTTCGCCAAGGATGCGCACGGAACAGACGATCACGCCGAGTGCGAGCAGCTCGGCCGGCGTCACCCAGGGTTCGAAATAGCATGGTGCCAGGGTGATCGCCGCCCCGAAAACCAGGCCGAGCCGGCTGAAGGGGGCGAAGCCCATGTGCCGAACCAGCGCATAGAACTCGTGCAAGGTCAGCACGCTCATGGCGGCAACGAGCCAGACGGCGCCCCGGGCGCCGAAAAAGCGGGCGCACCCGAGCACCAGGCTCCAGAGGATGATGGTGCTGAAGATCCGTTTGAGCACAGGCGGAAGGACGGGCAGGGGTTACGGGGCGGCGGCCGCGCGGGGGTTGACGCCGGCTTTGAGCTGTTCGCCGGTCAGGCCGAAACGGCGCTCGCGGCGCTGGTATTCCTCCACCGCCGCAGCGAGATCGGCCTTCGAGAAGTCGGGCCACAACACAGGCGAGAAAATCATCTCGGTGTAGGCGCACTGGATGAGGAGGAAATTGCTCAGACGGGTTTCGCCGGAGGTGCGGATGAGCAGGTCGGGGTCGGGGAGGGTGGCGGTGTACAGATAGCGGCTGAAGGAAGCCCAGGTTGTTTCGCCAGGCTGCTCGCGTCCGGCGGCGACGGCGGCGGCATAGGCGTGCGCGGCGTCGGCCAGCTCCGTGCGCGAACCGTAGTTGAGCGCCAGGACCAGGTTCCAGTCGGTGAAATGCCGGGTGGCGGCAATGGCGTGCTCCAGTTCCTTCCGGGGGCCGGCCGGCAGCTCCCCGCTCCGGCCGATGACATGCAGGCGGACCCGGTTCTTGACCAGCACCTTGGTCTCCCGCCGCAGGAAGAATTCGAGCAACCCCATGAGTGCCGACACCTCGTCGGGCGGCCGCTGCCAGTTTTCGGCCGAAAAGGCGTAGAGCGTCAGGTAGCGGATGCCCAGGTCGCGCGCGGCATCGATGATGGTGCGGACGGTTTCGACGCCCCGGCGATGACCCTCGATGCGCGGCAGGCCGCGCTGTTTCGCCCAGCGGCCGTTGCCGTCCATGATGATGGCGACATGGTGGGGGAGGTTGGCGCTGGTCGGCTGCATCGCGTGGATTCCGGCCCTTTATGAAGCGGCTCCATCGTTTGACAAGGGCAATGACCGGTCCATCGTCCCGCATGGCCACACCTCTGACCTCCGTGGAGATTCAGCGGGAGCTGGGCACGCTGCCGGGCTGGATCCAGGAGAACGACGCGCTGGTGAAGGTCTTCAGTTTCGGCAGTTTCCGCGAGGCGTTTTCCTTCATGACCCGTGTGGCGTTCGAGGTCGAGGCGATGGATCACCATCCCGAATGGACGAACGTCTACAGCCGGGTGACGGTGCGCCTGAACACACATTCCGCCGGCGGAAAGATCACCGCGCTGGATGTCGATCTGGCCCGGAAGATCCAGCGGATTTCGTGGATCGACTGAGCTTGGTGGATCCCGGGCGAGGGTTTTCGACGCGAGGCGCCCGGCAGGAAATCCGTCGCCAAATTCGTGAGAATTTGGGCGCCACGGTCCGTTCTTGAACCTTTCTCTGTCCAAACTCTCACGAGTTTGGCTACTTGGCCTT
>JBAZMN010000217.1:0-4455 GCA_041649735.1 Opitutaceae bacterium
CTTCTCGCCCTCTTTGACGGCGGAGCGGTCGAAATCGAAGTAGACCGGTTGGAGCAGGCCGCGAATCGTGTCGGCGTCTTCGAAATAGCCTTCCGGACGCGGCTGCAGGCCCGCGGCGGAAGGTTCAGTCAGGTTGCCGAGGCTTTCCGGATTGACGGCACCGCCGCCCGCCGGACCGGTGGCGGTCGTATCAGCCGGGGTGGGGCGGGGTTTCTTGGTGCATCCGGTAAAGAGCACCGCGATGCTGAGAAGCGCAAAGCACAGTTTCCGAGGAATAGAGTTCATGTAGGGCGCGTGACGGTGGTAGAGTGACTTTATTGTCCAAAGGGTTTGCCCTTCGCAAGGAATTTGTGGACATCTGGCTGCATGGATGCATCCGCGCCGGCTCCGCTGTGTGTCTTGTTCGACAACGGCTCGCTGCGTCCCGAGTCGACCCTCCAGCTGCGGTTGATCGCGCTCCAGCTGCAGGCCGCAATCGGTGTCACCGTGCGCCCGGTCTCCCTGCTGCACTCCAGCGCGATCGCCCCTGCGGAACTGGGGGGAGTGCCGGCCCAGATTCTTGAGCCGGCGCTGCGGTCGCTGCTGGCCGCGGGGACGGGCCCGATCGTGCTGCTGCCGTTGTTTTTTGGCCCCAGTGCCGCCCTCACGGAATACGTGCCCCAGCGGCTCGATCAGCTGCGACGCCGGTATCCGACCGCCGGCGTGCAGCTGGGACGCTGCCTGGTTGATACGGAAGACGAGGCTGACACGCGGATCGCCGCCATCTTCGCCGACCACGTGCGGACGATCATCCAACGGGCCGGACTCACGCGGCCCAACACGGTGCTGGTCGACCATGGCAGCCCGCAACGCGAAGTCGTGGCCGTGCGCGACCTTCTGGGCCGGCAGCTTTCGCGCGTGCTGGGGCCGGAGATCGGCCGCCTGGGCGTCGCTTCGATGGAACGCCGTCCGGAGTCCGCCTATGATTTTTGCGAGCCGCTGCTGGCCACGCGGCTGCGCCAGCCTGAATTTTCCCGGGGAGATGTGATCGTGGTGCGGCAATTTTTCTTTCCCGGGCGGCATGCCGGTCCGGAAGGGGATGTCGCCGGAATCTGCGCGGCCGCCGAGCGCGCCCAACCCGGGCTGAAATGCCACCTGACCGATCTCATCGGCGAGGATCCGCGCCTGATCGACGTGCTGGCTGATCGCTATGCCGAGGCGCGAATCCGCCGGTCCGCCGGGCGGAGCGGTTGATCAGAGCCCGCGTTTCTGCTCGATGAGGCCGATTTCGAGGGCGTAGCGCGTGAGGCTGGCCACATCGTGCAGGTTGAGCTTGCGCATCAGGTTCGTCCGGTGGTTGTCCACGGTTTTCACGCTGATGCTGAGCTTGGCCGCGATTTCCTTGGTACTGTAGCTTTCCGCGACCAGCTGGAGGATTTCGCGCTCGCGGTCGGTCAGAAAATCGGAGCTGGCGCTGGCGCCCGGATTGGCCACCACGTTGCGCAGCAGGTCGGCGACCGCGGGGCCAAAGTAGGTGCCGCCGTTGGCGACCGTCTCGAGTCCCTTCTTGAATTCGAAGAGTCCCGCCGTCTTCTCGACGAAACCGTGCGCACCCGCCTCGAGCATCTCCCGCACGAGCACCGGATTCTCATGCCCGGAAAAGACGAGCACGCGGACATTGTTCAGGACCTTGCTCAGCCGGCGGAGCAGATCCACCCCATTGAGGCCGGGGAGCTTCGCATCCAGAACAATGACATCCGGCTTGGTCTCCAGGCAAAGCTGGTAGCCGCTCTGGCCATCACCACTTTCACCAACCAGCTTAAAGGACGGGTCCGTGCGGAGAATTTCGGCAAGCATCTCCCGGATCGCCGTCTGGTCCTCAATGATGACAAGTCGTTTCATGTTGTGGCGGGCGCGATGTGGAATATCAGAAGAGACGGCTGTGGTGTCGCTTGCAAAGAATGGGGCTGCAGCAACGACAACAAAAGCATGGCATACTTTCCCGGCATTTTACAAGTGAAGCTTTTCGGTCGATTTTGCGTCGGGGCCGCACGCCCACCGCGCCGCCTGGCCGCCGTTGCCGCCCTCGGGTCCATCCTTGGGGGGGGCGGGTGTGCCACGACGCCACCTGAGCCAGCGGTTTCGCCCTCCGCCAATGTCAACGTGAACGAAGCCTGGCGGGATGCCAAGATGGTGGCGGCGCGCGAGCCGGGCCGCATCCCGGTTGTGGGGACCGGTTCATCGATGCAGCCCGTCTATGGCGACAACACGATGCTGGTCGTCCGGCCGATCGATTACGACCTGCTTCAGGCCGGCATGACCGTGGCGTACGTTGATCACAACGGCGTGCGCGTGGTCCACCGCCTGATCGAAAAAGTCGCGGACGGCTGGCGGGTGATGGGACTCAACAACGAGCGCGTGGACAACGAACTCGTGACGCGAAAGAATCTGATCGGGGAAGTCTATGCGTCGTTCAATTACGACGCCGGGGAACCGCCTCAAAAATGACGCGCGGGGCGGGCCGCGCTGGTGGGTCGACCGGGACTCGAACCCGGAACCAACGACTTAAAAGGACGCTGCTCTACCATTGAGCTATCGACCCCCAGATGGATGCCGGACGGACTAGATCTCCATTCCGCACAGGCAAGGATAATTTGATGACTGCGAAGAGAACCTGCAAGCGATGTTTTCCCGCCGTCGCCGCCAACCTGCACAGGACTAATCAGTTGGATGCATCGATTGCGACCGAAAGCCTGCGGCCCGAGACGTACCAGGTCTCCTTGACGCCGGGGCGAATCATGCCATATCGCCATCACCGTGCCACCGGGAGCCAAAAAACTGGGAACAATTCAGAAATTCGCCCATCAGAGCGAAGCAGAACGTATGTCCCTCAAAGCCCAGGAAGTGGCGCTCGACCACCTGCTTGTCACCCGTTTCAAGCAAGGGGATCAATCCGCCTTCGAGCAGATGGTCTCGCGTTACTGGGACCGCATTTATGCGATGGTGAACCAATTGCTGCGCAATCCGCAGGACGCGGAAGAGGTGACCCAGGACGCGTTCATCCGTGCGCACCGCGGGCTGGTGAATTTCCGGGGCGAGTCGGCGTTTTCCACCTGGCTCTATCAGATCGCCACGAATCTGGCGCGCAACCGCTACTGGTATTGGTGGCGCCGCCGCCGGGACCAGACCATTTCCTTTGATCAGCCGCTGGGCTCAGAAAACGAGACCACGCTGGCGGAGGTGTATCCCGCGGAAATGGAGACTCCCGAGGACGCCACCGTCACCCAGGAATTCGTCAACCGTGTCGCCGAGTGCATGCCCAAGCTGAGTCCGAAGCACCGCGAGATCCTTGTTCTGCGCAACATCAAGAACCTATCCTACGAGGAGATTGCCGAGATCCTCCACATCAGCGTGGGAACAGTCAAAAGCCGGATCGCCCGCGCCCGCGAAAGCCTGCGCGCCAAATTGGGAGATGAATTCCAGTGAAAGAATCCAAGTTTATCGAGCTGCTGAATCTCTACGTTGACCAGCAGATTTCGCCCGCCGAGGCGGCGGAGCTGGAGGATGAGATCATGCGCAGCTCGCAGCGACAGCGGACTTATCGTCAATATTGCAAGATGCACCGCGCCTGCACGCTGATCTTCGAGAATTCCCGGGCGACCTCGGATCAGGCCGTGGCGGGGGTGGAACAGCTGGCGGGACAGGTCGTTGACTTCGAGCCCCGCCCGCGGCCCCGGCTTTGGGGTTATTATGCCGCTGGCATGGCGGCGGCAGCCTGTCTGGCACTGGTGGCGGTGCGGCTATTGATCCACCCGGCCAAAAATCCGGCCCCAACCGGGCTCGCTGTGTTGCAGGCGGACCATTCCACCGGCCGGTCGGGACTGGCCGTGGCCGCCGCGCCGCTGCGCACGGAGGCGGTGGGTCCGCGCTTTGATTTGCTCAAGGGCTCGTTCGTCACCCAGCGCTTGAGCGAGTTTTCGCCGGCACGGTTTCAGAACGGGGCGCCCCTGATGCTTGTCCAGGCGACGTCCAGCCCGGCGGCGTCGGCCCAGCCCGGACTCCTGACCCGGGATTCCGCCAATGCGCCGAGCACAGGCATCGAGCATTTTGTCTTCGAGCAGGCGCCTTCGACCCCGACCTCGCCGCAACTCTACCGCGTCCGCCGGCAGCTCGACGGGGAGGCGCAAATGCCGGCTTTTCAATTTCAACGCTGACCGGTTTAACTCCGTGTCAAATCCGGCAAGGCGCGCCCAGACCGCGGGCGCGTTTTTTGTCACCCCAGCGCCTTTTTGATCAGTTCCTCGGTGGTGGCGGATGGTCCGAGGGCAATCCAGGCCTGACGTACAACCTTGTCGGCATCGGCGGTCTTGTAGCCGAGAGCGATCAGCGCTTTCACCGCGTCGTGCTGGGAATCGGGAGCTTCATGCCCGGGGGCGAAGGTGCTGGCGACTGCCGGCCCGGCAACGCCGGTGAAAT
>JBAZMN010000218.1:0-4433 GCA_041649735.1 Opitutaceae bacterium
GCCATCCAGGAATTTCGCGCCCTCGCCCCGCACTGCGCCCTGATCGTCACCCTGCCGCAGGGCCTGCCCGCGGAGGAACAGGCCGCCTATCTGGCGGGGGCCGACGTCGTGCTGGCCGCGCCGTTCGGCGAGGCGGCTTTCCTGGCCGTGATCGGGCGGCTGGCGGCGCGCGCCGCATCACCGGTCCAGCCCCCGCCCCCGGCCGCGCCGGCCCTGGCGACAGGAATCGCGGCGGCGTTTGCCCCCTCGGCCCTGGCCGTCATGCGCGATTTTTCACAGGTCTTCAGTTACTCGCTCGATTACAAGCAATTCACGCGGCATTTTGTGCTCAAGCTGCGCGAGATCATCGGCGCCGCGCGCATTGCCATCTTTCTCGAGCCTCCGCCCCCGGCCGGCTATCCCGGTCCGGCCGTCGCGGCCCAGGAAACCCGGCTGTCCTGCGCCGGGGCGGTCGGCCTGCCTGCGGATCTGGTGGAATGCTTTGCCCTTTCCCGCACGAGCGGCCTCGGCCGCCGCATCGTGCAGTCGGGCCAGATCCTCCGCCTCGGCGCCGAAAGCGCCGCCCCGTTCCTGGCGGGCGATCCCCGGCTGCGGCGCGAATTTGAGATCCTCGGCTGCGAGATCGCGCTGCCCATCAACGACCGCGAGCGCACGCTCGGGGTGGCCCTGCTCGGCGGACGCCTGACCGGCACGCCGTTCACCGACGCCGAGCTGCTGCTCGTCTACCACCTGATGGAGGAGCTCGGCCTGGCGGTGAAAAACTCCTGGCTGCACGGCCAGCTCTCCACCAGCCACCGCCTGTTCGCCGATGTGCTCGGCGCCATGACCGGCGGCGCGCTCGTCATCGGTCCCGATCTCACGGTGCGGTTCGCCAACCAGGCGCTGCTGCGACAGCTCAAGGGCGAGGCCACGCCTCCCTCCGCCCGCCTCGAGTTTGCCGAGCTGCCGGCCCCGCTCGGCGCCCGCCTGCATGACCTGGTGGAACGCGGCCAGGGCGTGGCGCCGTTCCTCTACGAGCATCCCGGCCCCCCGGCCCGGGTCTTCCGCGTCTCGCTCATTCCCTTCCCGTCCGGCGAACACCGGCTCCCGCAGCCGGTGCTGCTGCTGCTGGAGGATTTCACGCAGGTGCGCGCGGCGCAGCGCGCCGAGATCGAGGCCTCCAACCTCAAGCTGATCGGCCTCATCGCCCGGCGCTTCGCCCACGAAATCCGCAATTCCCTCGTTCCCCTCACCACCCACCAGCAGCTGTTCGACAGCGACTATGCCAGCGCCGAGTTCCGCGACTCGCTCAAGCACGCGCTCACGCGCGAGACGGGCCGGATCCAGCGTTTCACCGAACAGATGCTCTTCCTCGCGCAGACGGAAGGCGGCGCCACCGACGCGTTTCCCCTCGAGGAACTGCTCCGGAAGAGTTTCGTCCATTCGCGCGATTTCCTCGGCCGGGAGGCCGGTGAACTGGAGATCCGCAGCGAGGTGCCGCAGCCGTTCGTGCGCTGCCACCGTCCGAGCCTGACGCACGCCCTGCAGGAAATCTTCCTCAACTGCCTGCAGTCCGCCGGCGAGCCCCCGAAGATCACGGTCACGGTGACCGCCGAGGCCGGGCTGGACGGCCGCCCGGGCCTCGCCCTCCGGGTGCACGACAACGGCCGCGGCTTCGCGCCCGACGTGGCGCCCCGCGCCACCGACCCCTTTTTCACCACGCGCAACACCGGCGTGGGTCTCGGCCTCACCGTCGCCAAACGCGTGATCGAGGCGCATGCCGGGCGGCTCGAGGTGCGCACCCGCAACCAGCCCGATGATCCCGATCTCGTCATCCACCTTCCCTCCAACTGACCCACCCATGCCCTGCTTCCTCCCGCTTCCCTCCGTCGCCCGCATCCACGGCCCCGCCTTCCGGGCGGTCTTTCTTGGCGCCGCCCTCGCGCTGGCGCCGGCCGCGCTCCTGGCCTCCGGCACCCAGGTGGGGTTCAAGGACGCCTTTGCCACGGCCCGGGGCGACGCCTTTGTGGCCACGGCCGACAATCCGTCGGCCATCTACTACAATCCGGCCGGCCTCACCCAGCTGCAGGGGCAGGCGCTCTCGGCGACGGCTTATGTCGTCAGTCTGGATGCCGATTATCGGTCGGCCGCGACCGGCCTCACCACGTCGATCAACCGCCACGACCAGCTCCTGCCGCAGGTCTATTATGCGTTCGCCCCGGAAAACCGGCGCTGGGCGCTGGGCGTGGGCTTCTACGCCCCCTTCGGCCTTTCCACCGACTGGCCCGCCACCTCCGGCTTCCGCACCTTCGCCACGAAAAACGTGGAAACCTATGCCACGCTCAACCCGGTCTTTGCCTGGCGCGTGAGCGACTCGCTCTCGCTCGGGGCCGGGCTCACGTACAACCGCCTCGACATCGACCTGCGCCGCGGCATCGGCTTCACGCCCGGCGATGAGTTCCGCTTCCAGGCCGACGGGAGCGACCTCGGCTTCAATCTCGGCCTGCGCTGGCAGCCGGCCGAGCAGCACGCCTTCGGCCTGAGCTACCAGCATCACACCTCATTCGACGTCAGCGGCACGGCCACCGCCGCGCCTTATGCGTCCGCCGAGCCGGCGTCGGCCACGTTCCCGTTTCCGGAAGTGCTGATCGCCGGCTATTCCTACCGGCCCACCCCCCAGTGGAACCTCGAGGCGGACATCGACTGGACCAACTGGACGCGCCTCAACACCGTCGTCGTTTCCAAGGCGAGCGGACCGCTGCCGGTGCCGTTCAACTGGCAGTCAAGCTGCTTCTACGAACTCGGGGTCACCCGTTATCTGAGCGGGGGCTGGCTGGTGAGCGCCGGCTACACCTACAGCGAAAATTCGGTGCCCGATGCCACCTGGAATCCGGCCGTCCCCGACGCCAACCGCCAGTTCTGGTGCGTGGGCGTGGGTTATGCCCAGGGGCCGACGCGGTTCATGCTCACGCTGCAGCGCGCCACGGCCCCGACCCGGGTCATCCATGGCACCCTGTCCGCCGTCGGTGAAACCGCCGACGGCAGCTACGGCACCTCCGTCAACACCCTTTCCCTCTCGCTGGACTATCGTTTCTAATCCAAACGCCCATCGCGCCGACCTGCCCATGATCACGGCTCCCGATCCCACCGCCCCCGCCGTCCCGTCCGTGCCCGAGGCATCCGCCGCGACGCCGGCGGCTCCCGTCACCCTGCCCACCATGCTGGTGGTCGACGACGAGGAGGGCCCGCGCCTGTCGCTGCGGATGGTTTTCAAGAATGACTTCCGCGTGCATGCCGTCGAAAACGGCGAAAAGGCGATCGAGTTTGCCCGGCACAACCCCATCCAGGTCGCCATCCTCGACATCCGCATGGCGGGCCGCTCCGGCATCGAGGTGCTGCGGAGCCTCAAGGAGATCGATCCCCACGTCGAGATCATCATGCTCACGGCCTACGAGACGATCGAGACGGCGCGGCAGGCGCTGCGGCTCGGCGCCTGCGACTACCTGAGCAAGCCCTTCGATCTGCCCACCATCCGCGAGGCCGTGGCGCGGGCGCTGCGCCTGCGCCGCATCTCCGAGACCGTCCTCGCCACGCAGGAACGCCTCCACCACCTCACCGACCAGCTGCACGACGCCACCCTCAAGGAGGAGATGGCCCGCACCACCAACCAGATTTACGCCGGCGTGCTGCACGACATCAACAATCCGCTGACCATCATCGTGGGCTACGTGGAGATGCTGGAGCTGCGCCTGGCCAAGGTCTCCTTCCTGCACGGCGCCGATCTCGAGGCGGTGCGCGAAGACCTCACCATCATCTCGAAGCAGGTGAACACCTGCTTTGCCATCGCCACGCGCTACCTGCGCTCCCTCGGCAAGCGCCATTTCTCCAACCGCGAGGTGCGCGTCAACCAGGTGCTCGCCGACCTCCAGACGCTGCTCAAGCACCATCCCGCCATCAAGGGCGGCCATCTGGCGGTGAAGCTGCTCGACAAGGACACGGCCGCCTTGATCAACGGCACGGAGCTCATCCAGATCCTGCTCAATCTCACCATCAACGCCTTTCAGAGCACCTCCAAGGATCAGACCGTCTGGGTGACGGCCGAGATCGTGAACCAGCCCCTGCCGGTGGAGACCCTGTGCGACGGCCCGCAGGACCTCGTCCTCGGGCGCGAACCGCTGGCCAACGAACCGCCGCTGGTCGCGTTGTCCGTGCTCGATCAGGGCCCCGGCATCGCGCCCGAGGTGCTGCCCCACATCTTCGAGCCGTATTTCACCACCAAGGCCGAACAGGGCACCGGCCTGGGCCTTGCGATCGTCTCCCGGCTGGTGCAGGACCACCGCGGGCTCCTGCATACCCGGACCAAGGTGGGCGAAGGCACGCGCATGACGGTGTATTTCCCGGCCAAGGAACCCTCGGAGTCGAACGAGCCCTTCCGGATTTAGCCGCCTCCATCT
>JBAZMN010000219.1:0-4427 GCA_041649735.1 Opitutaceae bacterium
TGGCATACTGCCGCGTGAAGGAATAGCCGACTTTTTGCCCCTGATAACGTTCGACGTTGCGCGCCAGCATCGCCGCCTGCTGGTCGGTGGCCTGGCTGAAGAGCAGCTTGGCCTTTTCGCGTTCGAGCAGGAAGCGGGCCCGCTGCAGGTCCGAGACGGCGGCATTGACCGCCTGGCCATAGGCCGTTTGGGCCGCACCGAGATCGCCGCCGCCTTCCGCGATCATGCCCTCGAGGAAATCGAACCAGCCGCGCTCGGCCGGAGGCAGGTCCTCCACGCGCACCTGGGCGGCTTCCGTGCGCGCCGGGTCGAGCTGATGCCGATAGGCGGCGATCAGCCCCCGGCGCAAATGGTAAGCCGGTGGGTGCACCCCCTGATATCGGCCGAGCGCCTGCTCGGCGTCCGCCAGCCGCCCCTGGTCGAGTAGCGCTCCGGCCAACTCCAAGAGCAGGCGGTTCTTCGCCGCTCCGGGGGTTTCCGGCGATTCCAGCAGCTCCTGCAAAAGCGCCGCCGCCGCCGGTGAAAATCCGAGTTGCAGGGCCCGGGTGGCCGCCGCTTCACGCATGATCCAGCCGCCCGGCGCGGACGTCACCTCACCGGCCCGCATCAGTGGCGCCACGGATGTGTTGTCGGCCGGGGCCGTCAGATTCGGCGGCGTGATGCTCTGGCCATGCGCCACCGCTGCCGCCAGGGCCCAGGCGGCCAGCATGGCGAACAACGAATGCGACATCGAACGATGCATGCGTCTGGGAGGTTGCGATGCGCGGTCAGGGGAGGCAAGCCCGCCCGAGCCTACAAATAAGCCGGGATGGTGTAACGGGTTAAGGCTCGCCTCGACTGCCACCTTTGACCTATATCCCCCGCGAAAGTTCAGTTCGTCTAACCTCACTCCGCCATGAGCATTGCCCTCATCATTCTTCTTGTCCTCCTCGCCCTCCTGGTCGTTCTGGCCCTCTTTGTCGTCGGCATCTACAACCGGCTGGTCGCCCTCCGCAACCGTTTCAAGAACGCCTTCGCGCAGATCGACGTCCAGCTCAAGCGGCGCTATGATCTCATCCCGAACCTGGTCGAGATCGCCAAGGGCTACCTCAAGCACGAACGCGAGACGCTTGAGAACGTCATCAAGGCCCGCAACATCGCCTTCGCCGCTTCGCAGGCCGCCGCCGCCAATCCCGCTGATGCGGCCGCGGTCAAGAGCCTGGTCGGCGCCGAGACCGGCCTGGCCGGGGCGCTGTCGCGCCTGATGGTCGTCGCCGAGCAATATCCCGACCTCAAGGCCAACCAGAACATGATGCAGCTCAGCGAGGAGCTCACCTCGACGGAGAACAAGGTCTCGTTTGCCCGCCAGGCCTATAACGACTCCGTCATGACCTACAATACCACCCGCGAGACCTTTCCCAACGTGGTCTTCGCCGGCATGTTCGGCTTCACGGAGGCCCAGCTTTTCCAGATCGAGGACCAGGCCCAGCGCGAAGCACCGAAAGTCAGCTTCACCTGAGAAGATTTGACCGGCGGCAGCGCCCGGCCCTGGCCTGCCCGCCGGTTGACCGCTGATCGCAACCCGCCGCCATGGACTTCTTTGAGGCCCAGGAACACGCCCGCAAGCGCACCACGCGGCTCGTCGTGCTCTTTGGCCTCGCGGTGCTCGGCACCATCCTCCTCAGCTACCTCGCGGCGATGTCCCTGCTGAACTGGGCGCACGCGCGGCAGACTGATGCGGATTACGAGTTTCAATGGATTGACCCCTCGGTGCTGCTCGCCGTCGCCGCGGGCACGCTGATCGTCGTCGGTTTCGCCTCGCTCTACAAATGGTCGCAGTTTCGCGGCGGCGGCGCCGTCGTCGCCGAGGGCGTCGGCGGTCGGCGGGTGGACGCGCACACCACCGACCTCAACGAGCGCCGTCTGCTCAATGTCGTCGAGGAGATGGCCATCGCCTCGGGCGTGCCGATCCCGGTCGTGTATGTGCTGGATGATGAACCCAGCCTCAACGCCTTTGCCGCCGGCCTCACCCCTAGCGACGCCGTGGTGGCGGTCACCCGCGGCACGGTCGAGAAGCTCAATCGCGACGAGTTGCAGGGCGTGATTGCCCACGAGTTCAGCCACATCCTCAACGGCGACATGCGGCTGAACGTGAAGCTCGCCGCCACCGTGTTCGGCATTCTCGTGATCGGGCTCATCGGCCGCGGCATCCTGCGCGGCTTCGCCCGCGGCCGGGTCAGTGGCGGCCGGGGGCGCGGGGGCGGAGGCGGCGTGCTCGTCATCATCGCCGTCGGCCTCGCCCTCATGATCATCGGCTACGTCGGCTATTTTTTCGGGCGGCTGATCCAGGCCGCGGTGTCACGCCAGCGCGAATTCCTCGCCGACGCCTCGTCCGTGCAATTTACGCGCAATCCCGGCGGCATTGTCGGCGCGCTGCGCAAAATCGGCGGTTATGCGCTCGGTTCGCATCTCGCCACCGACAAGGCCGCGGAGATCGGCCACTTTTTCTTCGCCCAGGGTTTTGATTCCATGATGCTGGATGGTCTCTGGGCCACCCACCCGCCCTTGGATATGCGCATCCGGGCCATTGATCCGCAGTGGGACGGCAAGTTCTACCAGCCGGACGAGGTTGTCGATGTGCGCCGGGAGAGTTTTCAAAGCGTGGGTTACGGCCCGCCGCCACTCCCGCCCGAAGTGGCCGTGCAGCGCGCCTACAACATCCCGGCGGGCGGGCCGCCGCCTGTGTCAAGACGCGCCATTGCGCTCGCGCCCGCCGCCGTCATGGCCCAGATTGGCAGCATCACTCCGCAGCACGTGGCGCACGCCCGGAATGTGCTTGAGGCCATCCCCGGACGGCTGCGCGACGCCGCCCGCGTCATCCGCGAAGCGCCCGCGGTGGTTTATGGCCTGCTGCTCGAGCAGCATGGTGAGATCGGCGAAAGGCAAAACGCCATCCTTGACTCCCATGCCGGCGGCGCAACCGCCGGTCTTGTCCGGGAGTTGCTGCCGCACTTCGCTGCGCTGGCCATTGACGCGAAGCTTCCGCTGGCGCAACTGACCCTGCCTGCCCTGCGCCAGCTCCCGCCGGCCGAGCTTTCCGCCTTGGCCACCACCTGCCAGGCGCTGATCGAAGCCGATCAGCAGCTGTCCTATTTTGAGTATGCCCTGCAAAAGGTGCTGCTCCGCCATCTCTCGGTGGCCGGCGCGCCGGCCGCTTCCGTCACGCAGATCTATGCGTTCAACGCGGTGGTGGACGAGATCGCCGTGCTCCTTTCCGCGCTGGCCTGGGCCGGCGCCATGCAGGGGCCCGAGCAGACCGACGGTACCGTGGAGGCCGACCGTCAGGCCGCGGAGGGCGCGTTCCGCGACGGTGCCGGGCAGATCAAACTCATCGAGCCGAAGCTCGCGTTGCTCGGCCCCGACGCCTGCGAGTTCGCGCAAATCGATGCCGCGCTCGACAAGCTCATGAGCGCCTCCTTCCCGATCAAACAGCGCCTGCTCCTCGCCTGCGCCCACACGGTCAGCCACGACCACCAGATCCGCGCCGAGGAAGGGGAATTACTCCGCGCCTTTGCCGATTCGCTCGGCTGCCCCATGCCGCCGCTGTTGGGTGAGCTGTAACGTTCGCCGGCCGCAGCAGACGGGCTCGGGCGCGGTGGGACTGGGATTCGGGAGAGCCTCAGTCGACTTTGCAGTATTTCGCCGGCGGGATCTTGAAGCGATGGCCCGAGTCGAGGTCGGTGAAAATATGCCAGGGCTCATCGGCCGTCCGGTGGACGGCGACTTCCAGCACCTGGCCCTGATCGTAGTGATATTCCTCCGCCTCGATCAGGTGATCCTCGTGCTCGACGGCTTCACCAATTTCCCCGCTGTGGTTCTCCAGAATCTTGATCTTCCAGTGCATGGGAGTGAGGGGTTCAAGCAACGTTTACGAACCATGCCGCAAACGCAATGGCCATGCTGCGAGCAGCCCGTTGCAGGTCAAGCCTGCCCGCGACTCCGGGCCATTTTCTTCAAATATCAGTTTCGACAGGAGGTCGGCGCAGGGCTATCGCTCGGTCCAGAATCCGTCCGCCTATGCTCGTCATCCACGTCCACGTTCAGGTCCGGCCCGAATGCGTCGAGGCTTTCAAGGCCGCGACGCTCGCGAATGCCCGCGCCAGTGTGCGCGAACCGGGCGTCGCCCGCTTCGATATCGCCCAGCAGGGCGACGATCCCACGCGCTTTGTCCTCGTCGAGGCCTACCGCACCCCTGCCGCGCCGGTCGCGCACAAGGAGACCGCCCACTACCAGGGGTGGCGCGACACCGTGGCCCCGATGATGGCCGAGCCCCGCACGAGCACGAAATACACCAGCGTCTTCCCGGATGACGCCGGCTGGTAGGTGCGCCATGCGCTTTGAATTCACCACCGCCACCCGCATCGTCTTCGGCCCCGGCACGCTGCGCG
>JBAZMN010000220.1:0-4420 GCA_041649735.1 Opitutaceae bacterium
GAACCCGCCGCGTGATGCGCGAATGCCAGACCAGCCGGTGGCATTGGTGAAGATCAGGCCCTGCGCATAACCAAGGAGGTCATCCTCGGTGTCCTGCAGGATGATGCTGGGCGTGTCGGCCTTCTGTATCCGCAGGTCGGCCGTCATGCTGTGCGTGCCGTCAACGCGCACGTGGGCGGTGTCGAGGTTCCCGGTCGCGGTCCCAATGTCGGCCGCCCAGGCGACCTTAACCTGGCCGGTGGCCGTGGCGATGTCCGCCGCCCAGGCCGCAGCGACCTGTCCTGTCGCGGTCGCAATGTCCGCGGCCCAGGCCGCGGCAACCTGGCCAGTGGCTGTTGCGATGTCGGCGGCCCAGGCGGCGGCGACTTGCCCGGTGGCCGTGGAGAGCTGGTTGCTCACCCAGCCGATCGTGGAGGCCGTGTTGCTGTGCGCTCCCGTTGCCGGCGGCGGGACCCGGACCGAGCTGGCGCCAGACCAGTCGAGGGCCCGGCCGGCGTCGTTGGTGGTCACGTAGTAGAAGTTGATCAGGTCGATGGCGCCCAGCGTGCCGCGGATGTCGGTGGTGGCGTTGGTGCCGTCCTGGCCGTCGTAGAACGTGATGTAGTGGGCGTTGGTGCCGTAGCTGACGCCGTTGACGTAGATCCCGGGGACGGCGTTCGTCCCGATCAGCGACCCGATCACCGATCCGTGCATCGTGCCGTAGTAATGGGCGCTGTTGGAGCTGGTGTGGCCTCTGAACAGGTCGCTGGAGATGTAGCTGCTGGCGTCCAGGATGTTGATGCCCAGCGTGCAGGAATAGCCGTTGATGTATCCGACGAACGTCCCGCCGGTGGCGAGGGTCGTGGCGCCGGCGACGTAGAGGGTGCTCAGATGGCGGGTGGGGACGTGCACGTAGTTGGTGACGGCCTGGCTCGGGCCGGCGCCCAGGAGGACAGTGGCGGCGAGAATTCCGGCAAGCAGATGTCGTTTCATGCGCAACCGTCCTCCCACTCTGTGAACTCTGTGCGCTCTGTGAGATGCATTCCCTGATGTCTCTCGCCCGCGCCCCCCGGCGCTAGAGTGCCCGAGGCCACAGAGATCGCGAACCCAACCGAAACCGGAAGCGGCGGGGCCTCTCTCGGGGCGCCCGCCGCTTCGTCAACCCATCGCCGCCTTTGGGCGGGAGCGCCGGTCACTACGGGGCGATGCTGACGCTGTTGCTGTAGACGTTGGTGCAGATGCCGTGGGCGTAGTTCCACTGGCAGGTGATGCCATCCGTCGCAAAGACCAGCGTCACGTTGCCGGTGATGCCGCTGTTGGTGATGGCCAGCTTGGCGGCCGCGTCCGCCGCCTCCCACACCAGTGCAACTTGCCCCGTGGCCGTGCCGATGTCGGCGGCCCAGGCCGCAGCAACTTGCCCGGTGGCGGTCGCGATATCCGCCGCCCACGTCGCGGCGACTTGCCCGGTCGCGGTCGCGATATCGGCTTGCCACGCCGTCTCCGCAGCCGTGTAGACCGCGCCAGTGGCCGTCGTTGCCACGGCCTCGGCCTGGGCGTATGTCGAGAGCTTCACCCAGCTCGCCGTGGTGATGCCCTTGGAGATCCAGATCGTGTCGTACTGGGCGACGCTACCGCCCAGCAGCACGTCACCGACCCGGCGGGGCCCGTAGTCCGTGGTCGTGGTGGTGGTGTTGGTGTCCGTGATGATCATGGCGCCGATGATGCCGCCCTGGGCCGCCTCCGCCCGGGGCGACAGGATGCTCATCGAAACCAGCATCGCCAGGATGCCCGCCGCTGCCGTCAATCTCCGTACCGTCTTCACGTGCTCTGCCTCCTTGTGCTTGGTGCCTGGTGCTTAGTGCTTGGTGTCCTGAGTTCCTGAGTTCCAGATTTCTCAGCCCTCAGCCTTCCGCCTTCAGCCTTTCCCCTACGCCTTGAGTTCCATCGTGATCGGGACGTTGATCTCGACCTCGACGTACGCGTCGCCGGTCGCGGCGGCCTTGACCGCCTTGCCGATGTGGAGCAGGTCTCCCGCGACGCCGTCGCCCACGTCGGACGCCTTGCTCTCGCTCGTGTCCCAGTCCACGTCCGCGCCGGCCGCGAAGACCGTGGTATCCTTGGCCAGCTTGAACACGCCTTTGGTGTGGACCGTGCCGACCGCCCCGTTGGCGATGTCCGCGCCGGCCACGCCGACGCGATCCGTCAGGTTGATCAGTGACCCGCTGGTCACGGTCGATCCGGTTGCGTTCGTCCAGGGGAACGACCCGCCCTCTCTCACGTAGTTCTGCATCTCTGCCTCCGGTGCTTAGTGCCTGGTGCCTGGTGCTTGGTTTCTCCCCTTGGCGTCCTTTGCGCCTTGGCGAGAGATCTCCGCCCTCTTTACGCCGCGGCTCCCTTCTCCTTCACCGCTCCGGCGTAATCCACGGCCGCGGCCACGCAGTCCAGACGGACCTTGATGATGCGGCCGTCGGCGTCGGTCTGGTCGACCTCTTCCATGTAGGGCTCGCGGTCGCCCTGCAGGAACGCGACCTCGATGACCGGCGCGTCCGCGGGATCGGCGAACAGGTAATGCGCCGCGGACGAGTAGCCGGTGATGGTCGTGTTTTCCAGGTTCGGCTCCGTCACGACCTGGAGGCCCATGCCCTTGAACGGGTTGCTGACGCCGGCGTGGTCGCCGGAAACGTCCGCGACGCTCTCGACCACCATGCGGGCGTTGGTCGCGTTGGTCGCGGGGACCAGCCAGATCTTGGGGATGAGCGAGAGGTAAACGACGGCCGCTTCCTCCGCGGACACGTAGGCTTTCTGCTTGCGGAGCAGTTCCTCCATGTACTTCAGGCCGGCCCGGGCGTGGTCGAGCGTGTCCAGTGCCCGGCCCGCGTCGGTGCCGTAGTTGGCGTGGCCGCTGGTGGCGAACAGCGCGATGCTGTCGGTGAGCGTGGCATTGGCCAGCAAGACCGTCACCGCGAGTTGGTTGGGCTTGCGCGCCGCGGCCCGGCCCATGCGCGCCGGGATCGTGGTGAACGCTTCCAGGTCGTCGTTGATGATCGCCTGCCGGCTGAAGGTGAACTTCTTTCCGTAGGTGGCGAGCTGGATGCTCTCGCGCTTGTCGGCGAGCTTGGCCTGCGGATAGTTCCCGTTCTCGGGGATCAGCTCGAGGTCGCCGAATTCCGAGAGCTTGATCCGCGTGCCGGCCTTGAAGTCCGACAGGCTGCCGAGCTTGCACCAGAGCTGGTACGTGGTCGGCGCGTGGCTGAAGCCTTCGATGATCGACTTATTGACCGTGGCGGCCAGGATGTACGGGAAATCGCTGGTCGACCCGGCGATGGTCTCTCCGCGCTCGAAGCGCAGGATGTCTTCCTTCAGCAGCCTGGGCCCGCGGGTCGCGGCGATCACCAGGTCGCGGACGTCGGAGAATCCGCTGCGCTGCCCGGCGCGCTCCAGGCATTCGCGTGCGATCTCGATCAGCCGGCGGCCGGCGAATGTGGCGCCGTCGTGCTTCAGCGCGCTGCGCTGGATGGCGCCGGCGCGGAGCTGCAGGCCCTCGATCACGGCCCGGGCGAAACTCACGCGGCCGTCTTCCACGACCTGGGCGGCGACCGGCTTGCGGCGCTCGGTCTCGCGCTCCATGATCACGCCGCGGAAGGCTTCGACCGTGCTGCCGTTGTCGATGGCGGTCTCGATCTCGTCCTCGCCCATCTTCCAGGCGCGGCCGAGCTTGCGGATCCCCGAGCAGCGGGCGCGCTCGTCCTTCATGGCCTGCTCCACGTTCGACGTGGAAGCCGGCGCCGGAGCCGGCGCGGGGGCCGGGGCGGGCGGCGCGGCGCGAGTGTCCTCCGGCGCCGGAGGCGCGGGCGGAGTCGCGGGCTGGCCGGGCGGCTCGGCGACGGCGGCGTGCGCTTCCTCGGAGGCGCGGGCGGCTCGGGGGTCTGCGGGATTCGGTTTCACGTTGGCTCCTTCCTCGATGTTGACGGCCCTGTTCTCTCCTACGTTCGGGTCTTTGGGGACCGGCGTCAGGCTGTACTCCAGGGCCTGCCATCTTGCCGCGATCCATGCGGGTCCCTGTATGCGCCCTTTGTACGACACGTTCTCGTCTGCGAGCAATACCCACTCGTCTACGATGTAGCCGACGCTCACGCCGCGCAAACTGCGATCCACGAGGGCTTCCTGGCGCGCTTTCTGCGCGATGTCCGTGGTCCCGAATCGCATGAGCGATCGGCCCTTGCGTGTCTTGGCGTCGAGCCAGACCTTCTGCGGCACGCCGATGATCTGGTCCGGGTCGTGGTTTCGCAAAACGGATCCGACCTCGGCCAGTCGCGTAAAGTCTGCGTCGTCCTTGTCGTGCGAGAGGATCTCCAAGTCTCCCCAGTAGGTGCGGACAGGGGTCTCGCTCGAAAACGACAGCTCCATGGTGTTCTCGTCATCGTCCGCGGCGCGGGCATCG
>JBAZMN010000221.1:0-4416 GCA_041649735.1 Opitutaceae bacterium
GCCGGGTTGCAGGCGTCCGGTGACGTTGATGCGGCGCACCTTCAGCCGGCCGATGGCCATGGTCTGGGTGGCCAGCACGTCGCGGATTTGCGTCGTGCCGATGCCAAAGGCGATCGCGCCGAACGCGCCGTGCGTGCTCGTGTGGGAATCGCCGCAGGCGATCGTCGTGCCCGGCTGGGTGATGCCCTGCTCGGGGCCGACGATGTGCACGATTCCCTGCCGGCCGGTGGCGCGGTCGAAAAAGGTGATGCCGAACTCGCGGCAGTTCCGGCGGAGCTCCTTGATCATCGCGTCGGCCAGCGGGTCGGCATACGGCTCGCTGAACTGGTCGGTCGGCACGATATGATCGACCGTGGCGAAGGTGCGGTGCGGCATGAGCACCTTGAGGCCGAGGTCACGGAGCATGCCGAACGCCTGCGGGCTGGTCACCTCGTGGATGAGGTGGGCGCCGACGAGCAGCTGCGTCTGGCCGTTGGCCAGCGTGCGCACCGCGTGCGCCTCCCAGACTTTTTCGAAAAGGGATTTGGACATGGGCGGATGGGTGAAAGGAAAGTGAAAGTGAGGGTGAAGGTGGAAAGTGAGCGCAAAAGCGGTGATTCGCCACCCCTTTCATCCCCACTTTCACTTTCACTCTACCAAATTCTTGCCATGCCTGGAAATACTTGTTTGGTCGTCGGTGATGCCCCGTGAGTATCAATACGACTTTGAACTCCGCCACCTCGTCTATTTCCGCGAGGTCGCGCGCCAGTTGCACTTTCGCAAGGCCGCCGAGGCGCTGTCCGTCGCCCAGCCCGCGTTGAGCCGGCAGGTCGCCCAGCTCGAGCAGGCGCTCGGAGCACCCCTGTTCCTGCGTTCCCGCCGGCGGGTCGAGTTGACCGCCGCCGGGCGGGCACTCGCCGAGCGGGTGGAGCCGATCCTTCGGACGCTGGCCGGCGTGTCCGGGGAGGTGCGCGCGATGGCCCAGGGCCAGGTCGGCCATGTGCGCATCGCCTTTACCGGGCTGGCGATGGCCACCGTGCTGCCGGGCATCCTGCGGGAGTTTCACCGCCGCTATCCCGGCATCCGGGTGGAACTCAACGAATCGCCGACCTCGGCGCAGCTGGCAGCGCTGCAGGCCGGCGAACTGGCCTGCGGTTTCTTTCATCCCGACGCTCCCACGGCCGGCCTCCACACGCGGCTGTTGCTGCGGGAGAAGAACGGCGTGCTGCTGCCGGCGGACCACGCCCTGGCTGCCCGCCCCACCCTGCGCCTGCGCGATCTGGCCGCCACGCCGTTTGTGCTGTTCCCCCGCTCCCACAACCCGGGCTTCTACGACCGCGTGCTGGCGGCATTTGCGCGCGCCGGCATCGCCCCGCGCATCGCCGAGGAAGTATGGCCGCGGGCGAACGGCATCGGCCTGGTGCGCTCCGGCCTTGGCGCCACCTTCATGTGTCCCTCGGAATCCCGGCACCTGCCGCCCGAGGTGGTGTTCCGGTCCCTGGAGGGTCCGGCCCCGGAGAGCCGGCTCGTCGTCGGCTGGAAGCAGTCGCCGGCTCCGCCGCCGGCGCTGGCCGCATTCATTTCCGTCGCCACGGCCGCCAGCATCGCGCCCCGCAAGCGGCCGTCGCGGTAGCTTGGGCCTGCAGTTGGTGGTGGCGACTCCAAGATCCTCTCGGACGAATCAATACTTGCGGCCACGAGAGAGCCTGGCGCGGTGAAGCCGCAACCGATGGGAAAGAGAAACTTTTTACCACGGATTTCGCGGATGGGCACGGATAAAACCAAGGCGCGGCATTCCGTATTAATCCGTGTGATCCGCGGTTGGTTTGGGATTGAGAGGATCCGGGTCAATCATGGCGGCACGCGAGGATTTTGCATTACTGTAGGACAAAGCGCTCAAAGAGCCGGGGCTCAACTTTGTGCTCCTTGAGTTCTCTTGTGGCCAGAGTGCTGCGGTGGCTGGGTGTCCGGCCTTCGTCCGAGGTTCCGCGGATGCTGTCGCGAGCGTTCCGCTGGACAGCCGGGCACGGTTTTGGCTCACCCGCCCGGCGCCGGCACGCGCCGCATCACCTCGAGACAGGTCCGGGCATTGTGGTAGGGACATTTCCACGGGCCGATTTTGCCGCTGCCGGTGTGTTCCGGGTAGTCGGGCAAAGGACGCCCGGAACGATCGAGTTCGGCAAACCATTCGCCATGCTTCCGGTCGATCACGTGGTCCTCGATGAACTGCCAGGCGCGGACCGCCGCAGCCAGATACTTTGGATCGCCGCCCAGCGCGTGCGCGTTGAGGAATCCGACCACAGCTTCCGCCTGCGGCCACCAATGTTTGTCGGTCTGGACCGCCCGGCCGGGTTCGCCCTCGTAAAAGACGGCCCCATCGGCGTCGCAGCCATGCGCGAGCACCCCGGCCGCGATGGCGAGCGTCACCGGCCGCGTGCGTTCGAGCAGGACCGGGTCGCCCAGCGCCTCGGCGGCATCCCAGAGCAGCCAGCTGGCCTCGATGTCATGCCCGTAGGAAATCTTCGACGACAACGACCGCCAGTCCCGTTCGAAGAACAGCCGGCAGCAGGTATAGGGCATGGCGGTAACGACATGGTCCAGCATCACCGTGAGCAGTTCCTGCAACCGCCCGCGCAAGCCGGCATCGGACCAGTGGCGGAACAGCGTCGTGTAGGCCTCAAGCACATGCAGCAGGGTGTTCATCGACTTGGGCGCGTTGAGGTCCTTGCCGCTCAGACGCATGTCTGCAAGTTCACCCCACGCCGCGCTGCGTGCCTCGATGTAGCCGCCCTGCTGCGGGTCCGCCGCATGCCGCTCGATCAACTCGTACAAGATCCGGGCCCGCGCGAGGGCCGCGGCGTCGCCGGTGGCGGCAGACCATTCGGCCAGCCCGTAAATCGCGAACGCCTGGGCGTAAACCTGCTTGCGGTCCGCCAGCACCCGGCCGGCGGCATCGAGACTCCAAAAGACCCCGCCATGCTGCGCGTCCCAAAAGGGTCCGGTCAGCAGCGCCAGCGCCCGGCGCCCCGTCTCCAGCCATTCCGGGCGCGGGTCGCGCCGCGCCGCGGCTGCAAAGGTCCAGAGGATGCGGGCGCAAATGACGGCGTGCCGCGGCCCATCGTCGAACCGGCGGAGATCGTTGGCCACCACACCGGCCAGCCGGCCCGTGACCGGATCGAACGCATGCCGGACCCAAAAAGGAAGAATGTCCTCCGTGAGTTCTTGCTCCGCGTGGCGGCGCAGTTCGGACAGGGAAAATTTGGCGGGGTTTTCCATGCACGTGATCCTAGGCGCAACCCGCACACGCTGGCGAGTCTCGGGATTCGCCCTGTCGGCGCGGCCTGCCGGCCGAAGGCGAGTCCGGCCGCAGCATTCAGCGCACGGCCTGCTGCGCCCGCTCACCGAGGGCGTTCAGCTCCTGCTCCAACTGGGTGTTCGGTTCCACCCGCAGGGTGCGCCGGGCCTGGGCCACGGCTTGAACCGCTTCGCGCGGCTGGTCGTTTTTCAGCAAATACTCGACAAACGGACGCACGACCCGGTCAAAAAAATCAATGCCCGCTCCGCGGCCAAAGGAGTTGAGGACATTGTAATAGGCGCGAATCCGATCGTTCGGATCGTCGTGGTCCAGGCTCCGCTGGAGAATCTCCTGCGCCTGCTGGACGCTCAGGTCCGCCCGGCTGCCCTCGTACTTGTGCGCGGTGCTGCGCTCGGCAAAGTCGGCGGCGCTGGTCTCGCCGCGGGCCCGCAGGCTGCGGCTGAGGAGCGCCTTGAACTCGGACTCGATATCGGGGTAGCGCTGAAACGCCAGCGCCCCTTCCTGCAACAGGGCCTCGAACGGCCGCGGCTCGGGGCTGAGCCGCTGCTGGGCGAGGAGCAGAAGATTCCAGGCATCAAGGTTGCGGCGCTCGCTGTTGACGGCGCTGCGGGCGGCTTTCACCGCGGAGGAGAAATCGCCCGCCTTGAGATAAATCTCGGCAAACTGGGCGTGCATCCGTGAGGTTTTGAACGGTGCCAGCCGGCGAAATCCTTCGCTAAGGAAGGCAAGATCGTGATCCGTGATGTTGGTCCACGTCTGCGGGTCGAAGGCGAAGCCCGCCATGTATTTCTGGTCGGCGTAGCGGCCGCAATCGAGCTGCCAGCGTCCGGCGCCGTCGAGGAAGCCAAACCACGCATGCCGGCCGTCCAGCCCCGCGCCGCGGAAGAGCAGCGTCGGCACGCCCTTGGCCTTGCCGACCATCGCGGCGAAATAGGCCTGGTCCACGCAGATCCCGCCCGCCGCCAGGATGTCGGGCAGCCGGTAGCTGGGCTGCGGCCAGATGAGCGTCCCGCTCTCGACCCGATCCTTCCGGTAACGGATGACATCGTAGACCTTGGCCAGCAGGCTCAGCGGCGTCCGGACGTTCTTTTGCGCCCAGGCCATCTCGTCGAAGATGGCGC
>JBAZMN010000222.1:0-4394 GCA_041649735.1 Opitutaceae bacterium
CGTTTTCTCATCGCCTGCGGGGGCACGGGCGGGCACCTCTCGCCGGGAATTGCGCTGGCGGAGGGACTCAATGCGCGCGGTCACGAGACCATCCTCCTCATCAGCCACAAACAGGTTGATGCGCGCCTGATCGGAAAATACCCGCAGCTGCGCTTTGAGCGCATCCCCGGCGCGCCTTTCACGCTGCGCCCCCTTGGCCTCCTGCGTTTCTGCTGGCGGCAGGCGGCGGCGTTCTTCTTCAGCGTCCGCATGATCCGCGCCTGGCGGCCCGACGTCATCGTGGGGTTCGGCGGTTTTACCACGGCCGGACTCATCGTTGTCGCCGCGCTGTTCCGCCGGCCCGTGGCGTTGCACGAGGCCAACCGCGTGCCCGGTCGGGCGATCCGGCTTCTGGGCGGGCTGGCGCAGCGCCTGTACCTGCCTTCCGGCGTGCGCATGGCGGGCGTGCGCATGGCCCGCGTGCGCCATGTCGGACTGCCGGTGCGCCGCGAGATCGCCCGGCTTCCGCGCGAAGCGGCGCAGGCCCGCCTGGGTCTTGATCCCTCGCAAAAGGTCCTCGCCATCCTCGGCGGCAGCCAGGGAGCCTCGGCGTTGAACCGCTGGGTGCGCGACCGCCTCGACCGCCTCGCCGCCGAGGGCATCCAGGTCTGCTGTGTCACCGGTCTGGGCAAGGGCGGCGACGAGGTGCGCGAACTGCACGCCAAATCCGGCCAGACGGTGAAGGCGGTTTTCATGCCCTTCTGTGATGACGTGGCCACGTTGCTCTCGGCGGCCGATCTGGTCGTCTCCCGGGCCGGGGCGGGCACCATCGCTGAACTCATCCGCTGCGCGACCCCCGCCATCCTGGTGCCCTTTCCCCAGGCGGCCGACCACCACCAGTGGGCCAATGCGCGGTTCATCGAACAGCAGGGCGGCGCCGTGGTGGTCGACCAGCAATACCTCGTCGACCTCGATCGCGAGGTGCGCGATGTCATTTTCAACGACTGGCTGCTGCGCAAATTCCGCGCGAATCTGCAACGGATGGATCGCACCAACTCGCTGGATCTTATCCTCAATGACCTCGAGGGACTGGTTCCTTCCGTTCCCGCCACGGCGGCGGGAGGCCGGCAGCCCCCGGCGCCGCCGGCGGAATCCCGGTCGCAAGCCGCATGAGCGCCTCCCCGCTGCCCCGCCCTTTCGATCGTGATGTCCGCGTCGTTCATCTCGTCGGCGTCGGCGGCACGGGCATGGCTCCGCTGGCCCTGTATCTGCAAGCGGCGGGCTTCAAGGTCAGCGGGGAGGACGATGCGTTCGGGCCCGGCGTGCGCGGATTGCTGGAACGGGCGGGCGTGGCGATCACCACGGCGGGGGGCGTGCCCGGGAATTGCGAGCTGGTGGTGCATTCCTCCGCCATCCGCGCCGATCATCCGGCCCGGGTGCGTGCCGCCGCGCGCGGCCTGCCGCTGGTGCGACGGGGTGAGATGCTGGCCGAGATCCTGGCTGGCCGCAAACTGGTCGCCATCGTTGGCGCGCATGGCAAGACGACCACGACCGGCATGCTCATCACCGCGTTGCGGCGGGCCGGGTTTCCCTGCGGTTGGCTGGTGGGCGGGCTTTTCAACGATGAATCGGTTCCACCCGGTCACCTCGACCCGGGCGACTGGGTGGTGGCCGAGATCGACGAAAGCGACGGCACCATCGACCGGTTTTCGCCCGAGATCACGGTCCTGGTCAGCCTCGACTGGGATCATCCCGATTATTACGGACAGGTGGAGCAACTGGCGGAAACTTTTCGCCGCCTGATCGCGCGTACCCGGAGGACGGTGATTTTCGATCCGACCTGTGCGATGTCGGCGCAGGCGGTGGCAGGCGCCAAGATCGATGTCCGCACCTTCGGCCCCGGGGGGCATTATCGCGCCAGCGTGGTGCGGGAATCGGCCGACCGGCTCGTGCTCCGGCTCGGAGCCGGTTTTCCCGTCCTGGAGACGACAGTCCGGGCGACGGGAATCTTCAATGCCCACAACGCCACCGCGGCGCTGGCCGCCGCGCACTTGATGGGCGCGAAGCTGACCCCCGACCTGCTCGCCGACTATCCCGGTGTGCGCCGTCGGCAAAGCGTGCTCTGGGCGTCGGGCGGCCTCACGATCCTGGAAGATTATGCGCACCATCCGGCGGAGATCCGCGCGCTGCTGACGAGTCTGCGTCAACGCCAGCCCGGGAGGCTGGTGGTGGTGTTTCAACCGCATCGCTTCAGCCGCACCGCCCGGTTCACGGCCGACTTCGCCGCGGCATTGGGCCTGGCCGACCAGCTGTTCCTGCTCGACGTGTATCCGGCGGGCGAGGCGCCCGTGGCGGGCGGCACGACGGCCGACATCTGCGCGGAAATCAAAAAATCCGGTGCCGCGGGGCGGGTCACCCACCTGCCGGGCCGCGATCCGAACTTCCCCGCGATCCTCCGCGCGGCGCTGCAGCCGGGCGACTGGCTGGCCTTCGTCGGCGCGGGCGACATCGACCAGCTGGCTCATGAATTGGTGGCCCGGCTGGAGCAGAACTCCGCCCACGCCGGGAGCTGGGACAAATTTGTCGCGGAGATGCGGCCACGGCTGGAGGCCGAAACCCGGCTGGTGCGCGAAGAGCCGCTGGCTGCCAGGACCACGATGCGGACGGGCGGCCCGGCGCGCTGCTACGCGGAACCGGCGAGTGTCGCCGATCTGCAGACGCTGCTGCGCGGGGCCGGCGCATCTCAACTGCGCGTCTACTTTCTCGGCCGCGGCTCCAATCTGATCGTGCCCGACGAAGGGGTGGACGGCCTGGTCATCAGCCTCGCGCATGCCTCCTGGCAGGTCTGCGAGCTGCGGCCGGACGGCGGAGTGTGGGCGGGGGCCGGGGTGCGGCTCAAGAGCCTCTGCGGCTTTGCCGCCCGGGCCGGGCTGAAGGGCTTTGAATTTCTCGAAGGCATCCCCGGCTCCGTCGGCGGTGCCTTGCGGATGAATGCCGGCGCCATGGGCGGCTGGATGTTCGATGTGGTCGAGGAGGTGAAACTGATGACCCTGGGCGGCGAGGTGCGCACCTTGCGCAAGGCCGAGATGAACGTGGCGTATCGCGAGTGCCGTGAGTTGCTCGCGGCCATCGCCCTGGGCGCGCTGCTCCGGCCGTCGGCGCGGGCCGAGAGCGGGTCTATCAGCCGCCAGATCGACGTCTACCGTCGCAAACGCCATGAGACCCAGCCGCGTGAACCGAGCGCCGGCTGTGTCTTTAAGAATCCTCCGGGCGCCTCGGCCGGGAAGCTGATCGACGAGCTCGGACTCAAGGGCGAGCGGGTGGGGGACGCGGAGGTGTCGCCCGTGCACGCGAATTTCATCATCAACCGCGGCCGGGCCACGAGCACGGACATCCTCATGCTCATGCGCCGGGTGCGCGACCGCGTGCAGCAGGAGCGCGGCATCACGCTGGAGCCCGAGGTGCTGCTCTACGGCAAGGAATGGAAGGACGTGCTTTGAAGATGCTTCCGCCGCCGATTTATTTGCTCGAAATCAGGGTGTGCCGCGGCATCAAGAAGGCATGCGCCCGGCCGCGGTGCGCCTACGGTGTGGGGTCAGATTTTTTCGACCGGTTCAGGGAGCTGTTTGATCCTGCCGGGGTGCATGGCCGGCCGGCAGGCGCCGTTGTTTTCGACCCGACTGTCTCATGAGTCCGCCGGCTGTCATTCCACCGCCTTCACGCTCCTGGAGGGATATCCGCCAGGGGGTCAGTACGCGTGCCATGTCGAGGGAGGGCCGCCGGCGGATGGTGTTCGCCGGTGTGAAATTTGCAGCCCTGTGCGTCTTCGTTCTCGTCGTCGGCTGGGCGGCGCTCGAGATTTACCAGACTTGGGAAAGCGATCCGGCCCGGCTCAAGGAGCCCGTGCGGGCCGCGCCGCTCAAACAGGTGGTGTTTGCCACCGATGGCCGGCTGGAACGGGCGTGGCTCGACGAGACCCTGATGTTGCCGAAGCAGGCGAGCCTGATGACGCTGGATCTTCGGGCGCTGGAGCGCCGGCTGCTGGCTTCGGGGCAGGTGAAGAGTGTCGTGCTCCGGCGGCGGTTCAGTGACAACACCCTGGAGGTGACGGTGGAGGAACGCACGCCGGTCGCCCGTCTGATGGTGCAGGCGGGCGAGGGTTCGCCGCGTCTGCGGCTCGCCGCGCGCGATGGCGTGGTTTACGAGGGCGTCGGCTATGAACGGGCGGCATTGGAGCGGCTGCCGTGGCTCGCCGGCCTGCAACTGCGGCGCGCCGCGAAGGGCGGATTCGAACCCATCGAGGGCATGGAGCGGATCGCCGAGCTGCTGACCGCGGCCGGGGGGCTCGTCCCGCAACTTTGTGCGGGCTGGCAGGTCGTGTCGCTCGCCCGGCTGGCCTCCGACCAGGAGATCCT
>JBAZMN010000223.1:0-4383 GCA_041649735.1 Opitutaceae bacterium
CGCTCGGCAACCCAGACCGGTTGGGGACCATCCGTCACGACCCAGGCCTTGGCGGGCCAGCGTTCGAGAGCGGAGCCAAGTTTTTCGGCCATGGGTTGTTCCCGTTCTTTTTCTCCAAACAGCGTGTCAAACTCGGTCCGGTTGATCTTGACCCACGCCAGCGAGCATTCGGCCAGCCACATCAGCGGCGGGCCGTAGGTGTCGGCCACCACCGGCCCGCGCGCCAGCCAGCGGCCGATCGCGGCCTGCAGCGGCTCGCCGGCCCCGGAATTCCAGCCCGGGATGCTGCCGCAGATGGCGAGGACGCCGCCCGCGGGACAGGTGTCGAGGTACGCGGCGCAGGCCCGCGCGGCCTCCGGCGCCAGGGGAACGTCGGGACCGAGGAAGGTGGTTTCCGGCCGGTTCGGGACACGCACGACCAGCCCGGCGCGGGTCGGCGCCGGGACGGTGAACGTGCGGGAGGTGATGCCCTGGGCGCGCACCCACTCTTCGCACTCGGTCCCGGTCCTGCCGCCGGGAAAGAAGAGGGCCGTGGTTGGCGCGCCGAGGCGGGTGAGCATCTTGGCCACGACCACGCCCTTGCCGCCGGCTTGGAAGGACTCGGCCTGCGCCCGCTGGGTGCGGCCGGCCTGCCATGAGGCAAAGCTGAACGTCTTTTCCCAAAGCAGATTGCCGGTGAAGGTGTGAATGTGCGGGATCATCGCGAAATTTTCCGGACCGGCTTCACGAAGACATAATTGGCGATGAAAGTCAGGCCCAGCATTGCACCCAGGGTGCGGACGTTGCGCATGGCGCCGAAGACGGCCGAAAGCGAGCTGGCCTTCGGCTCCTGCACGCGCAACAGCATCAGGCAGGAGAGGAGGGCCGGCGCGATCTGGATCACAAAGGCAGAGCGGTAGACCGTCATCGGATCAAAACCGCGCTGCATCGCCCAGGTGATGGCCGCGCCGCTGAGCACGGGCGCCACCGCCGTGACGACCGACGTCACCGCCGTGGTGAGCCCGATGGCGGTGGTCTTAGCCTCGGGCGGGATGAGTTTCAGCAGCATGTTGAACTGCCCCAGCGTGAAACCCGCCCAGGTGAAGCCGTTCCAGATCCAGAGGCCGTAGAGGAGCCAGGCGTTGCCCCGGTCGAGGAAAATCCACACGAGGTACTGCGCCTGCCAGAGAAGAATCGCGGCGGCCATCACCGACTTGTTGCCCAACCGGTCGAGCAGCCGGCCCCAGGTGGGCATGGTCACGGCGGCGCCGATCGTGTTGAGGATGATCAGGAGGCAGACCTGGGCCAGGGAGAGTCCGAGCTGCTTGTACATGAACACCGGGTAAAACGGCCCCAGGCTGTTGTAGGCGAAGCCCCAGACGGCGCCGAAGGCGATGAACACGATCAGCGAGCGGGTGCGCCAGATGATGCGCCCCTGCTCCCGCCAGGACCGGGGCGGCGCCGCACCCAGCGTGGTGACGCCCAAGTGCAGCCGGTGCTGGGCGATGATCGACCAGATGCGCAGCACCACGGCGGCGACAAAGATGCCCTGCATCGCGAGCAGCGAGCCCTGGTACAGGCCGAACACCGCCCAGACCAGGAGGAGGAAGAGCACGGTCGCGGCCTGGATCAGGCCGTTGCGGTAGCCGAAATATTTTCCCCGGATGCGCTCGGGCGACCATTCCTGCGTCCAGGCGTTCCAGGCCACGCCGGTGATGGAAGCGAGCAGGCTGAAACTGAAAAACACGCCGATGAAGACCGGGGTGCTCACGGCCGGACGGTCGCGGGGCAGCCAGGACAGAATGAGCGTCAGCCCCAGCCAGCCGATGACATTAAGCCAGGCCGCCGCGAGGTTGATGGTTCGGGCCGGAAAATGGCGTTCCAATACCGGGATCAGGAAGATCTGGAGAAAATTCGCCCAGAACGGCAGCGACACGACCAGGCCGTAGGCCGCCTCCGAGAGGTGGAAATACTCCGACAGCAGCGCCGCGATGATGAAGTTGCCCGGCAGCCAGAGATAACTCATCGGGCTGGAGGCGACGCCATCAATGAGACACAGCCGCAAGGCCTGGCGGAGAGTGGAACGGCCCGAGTGGGCGGAAGTTGCGTTCAAGGTGAAGATCAGTACAGAAAAGCGCCTATACATAGTCCATGGCCCGCCTAGTTAAAGCGAAAGTGCTGCGCGCACAAAATACGGTTGCAATCGCGCGCAGCCTGCTGGGGAAGTTTCTGGTCCGCGCCATGCCCCGGGGGCCGGTGGCGGCGATGATCATCGAAGTGGAGGCCTATGACAGCGCGCGGGATCAGGCCTGCCATGCGCGCCACGGCCGCACGGCGCGCAACGCCGTCATGTTCGAGCCCGGCGGCGTCTGGTACGTTTACCTCTGCTACGGCGTGCACGAGATGCTCAACCTCGTGACGGGGCCGCGCGATTACCCGGCGGCGGTACTCATCCGTGGTCTCGCGGGGATGAGCGGGCCCGGCCGGCTGACCCGGGCGCTCGGTATCGACCGCAGGCTCAACGGCGCCCCGGCCACGCCGGCGGGTGGATTATGGATCGAAGACCACGGCGTGCGTCTGCCGCGCGGCGCCATCCGGGCCACGCCGCGCATCGGGGTCGATTACGCCGGCCCGGTCTGGGCGAAGAAACCCTGGCGGTTCGTGCTGACCCGCGGGGTCGCGGGGGTGAACAGCGCGCCGGGTCCCGACTTTTCCCCACCAACACCGCTCAGCGGCAGAAGACGGATGGGTTACTGAGCACGACCTGGGTCAAAACGGCGGCATACTCGCAATATTTCTGGGCGCCCGAGGGCACGACGGTGCCGTCGGGTTGCGGATGATACCGTTCACGCCAATAGCCGCCGGCGGCGGCCCGGCAGACGAGGCGCGTCGTCTCGACCAGCCGCTCGGTCGCCTGCATGCGCCGGCAGGCCAGCGCCTCCAAATACCAGACGCGCCCCATCGCGGCCACATCGTTGAGCTGGGGTATCGTCATCTCGAACGACAGGGGCTCGCAGTATTCCCACGGCTCGTAGCTGAAGGGCTTGCTGACCGTCATCGTCGGCATGTTGCCAGGGTGAAAGCCCGGCTCCTGGAGCAGCCGCGGCCACAGCACCTTGAGCTTCTCGCCGTCCGCAATGCCGAAGGCGACCACGGCCCAGTTTACATCGGAGAGGCCGTGCCGGTCGACCACCCCGCGTTCGGCGTGGACGTACTCCGCGTAATGGTCGTCCCGCCAGAACGCGGCGGTGAACGCCTGCGTCAACTCGGCGGCGTGGGCGGACCAGGCGGCGGCCCCGGGTCCGTCGCCCGCCTCGTCGCACAGCTTCGCCAGCTCGCGAAAGGCATGGATGGTGTAACACTGGGTGATGCCGTCCCACCCGTAGCGGGGCGGCAGCTCGGTGTAGAAGCCCGAACCGCTGATCAGGCCGTTGTCGCTGCGGTGGCCCAGCGCCTCCGTGGCCGCGGCCTTGATCGAGGCGAGCCGCTCCCGGAGCCAGGCTGCATCTCGGGTATGCGCGTAGATTTCGCTCGCGGTGAGAATGTAACAGATGGTGCCCAGCCGGCTGAGGGGATTGGCCTTGGGTTCCCAGTGCACGAACAGGCCGATCCAGGAGCGGGTCTCCTCCGCGGTCGCGGGCACGCCCGCACGCTTCGGTGGTTGATAGGTGAACAGGTCCTGCGGATACTTGAGCCCGCCCAGATGCTTTTCGGCCGGCGTATTGCCCGGAAAGATCGCGAAGGGGATCGCGCCGTCCTGGCGCTGGGAGGCCCGGACGAACTCGAAATAATCGAGCACGAGCTGGGTGCGCCCGAGCAGCAGAAAGGCCCCGCTCATCTGCCAGGAATCCAGTCCCGGCCAGCTCGCCCCCCCGCCGAAGAACCCGCCGTCGGCGGTGATCTCAAAAAAACCCGGATAATACTTCTGGGTCGCCGCGGGCAACACGTTCTGGTTGATCGCGGCTTCCACGCCGGCCCGGATCTCCGGGTCGGCGATCTTGCTCACGATCGCCGCCCCATCATTCGCTGTTGCCGGCAACAACGAAACCATCAACGCACCGACCAGATATAGCGGGGGGTACTTCATGACCGATATTTTCATGGCAACGATGCCGGCCTGTCAATGGCCGGGTCAACCGCGGCCAGGACTTCCTCGATGGCAATGGCGTCGAGGGTTTCACCACGGCGGATGACGCGCACGTGTCCGCCGGGCGGAGCCCACATGGCCGGATCGGTCGGACCGAACAACAGCACGCACGGAGTGCCCACGGCGGCAGCCAGGTGACTGAGACCGCTGTCGTGGCCGAGAAAAAGACGGCACTGCGCCAGCTGCACGGCGAGAGCGGGCAGGGGCAGGTTTTCGGACACCTCCACGCCAGACGGCAGGCCTTGGCGGACAGCTGA
>JBAZMN010000224.1:0-4366 GCA_041649735.1 Opitutaceae bacterium
GGCTGGGATGATCCTGCCGACCGTCATCACCGTCTACGCGGACAAGAGCTTCAGCTTCATCCTCAAATCGCCGCCGGCCTCCGTCCTGCTCAAGAAGGCGGCCAACATTGCCAGCGGTTCGGCCAAACCCAATCAGGACAAGGTCGGCAAGGTCACCCGCAAACAGCTCGCGGAAATTTACAAGATCAAGGCCAAGGACCTCAACGCGAAGAGCGAGGAGGCGGGGATCCGCATCATCGCCGGCACCGCGCGGAACATGGGCCTGGAGGTCATTGATTGAACTTCGTCCGCCAACCGAACGCACCAACCACCACTCACCGCGGGAGTCCCACCCGGGACGTTCGCACCGCAAGGAGTCATTGATGGAAAAAAAGAGCAAACGCTACCGCAGCGCCCAGCAGGCCGCTGACCTCACCAAGGAGTATCCGCTGAAGGAAGCGGTGGACATCCTTGCCAAATTTCCCAAGGCCAAGTTCGACGAAACGGTCGAACTTTCCTTCCGCCTCGGCGTCGATCCCTCCCAAGGAGACCAGATGGTGCGCGGCACCACACCCCTGCCCAACGGCACCGGCAAGAAGGTCCGCGTGCTCGTCTTCACCGACAATCCGAAGGCCGCTCTGGATGCCGGCGCCGATCACGCCGGCTTGCAGGACCTGATGCAGAAAATTCAGGAGGGCTGGATGGATTTCGATGTCGCCATCGCCACCACCGAGGCGATGAAGACCGTCCGCACCATCGCCCGCGTGCTGGGGCCCAAGGGGTTGATGCCCAATCCCAAGTCGGGCACCGTGACGGATGACATTCCCGCCGGCATCAAGGCGGTGAAGGCCGGCCGCGTGGAGTTCAAGATGGACAAGGCCGCCAATATCGGGGTGGGCATTGGCAAACGTTCGTTCGCCTCGGCGCAGATCCTGGAGAACGCCGCGGTCGTCCTGGAGGCCGTGGGCAAGGCCAAGCCGGCATCCTTCAAAGGCCGCTACATTCTCACCCTGGCGCTTTCCTCGAGCCAGAGCCCCGGCATCCGCATCGCCGGCAATGAATACAGCAAATACTAAACCGGAGCGCCACCCATGAGAGTTGAGAAGAAATATCTGATCGAGGAGGTGGCTGGCCACCTCAAGAAATCCGACTACGTCATCCTGGCGAACTATGACAAGATGACGGTCGCGGACGTGTCCGAACTCCGGCTGCGGCTCGCCGCCCACAAGGCCGAATTCCATGTCGTCAAGAACAGCTCGCTGCGCGTGGCCGCCCAGGCGCTGAGTCTGCCGAATTTCGACAGTGCGCTGATCGGCCCCACCGCCGTCATTGTCGGCGGCAAGAATTCGCCCGGTGTCGCCAAGGTCGTTCGCGACTTCATCAAGGAGAAGCAGAAAATCGTGGTGAAAGTCGGGGTGCTCAGCAACAAGCTGATCACCGCCAAGGAGATCGAAAAACTTGCGGAAATGCCGTCGCTCGACACGCTGCGCGCGCAGTTGCTCGGTCTGCTCAGTCAACCCGCCGGCATGTTCGTCCGCGTGCTCAATGCCGTCCCGCAGGGCGTCGTCAACGTCCTCCAGGCCAAGGTCCGCGCCGCGGGGGAGAACAAATAGCCATTCACAACCACTTTCCCGACTCCGGTGGCCCGTCGCGGGCCGCCGTCCACGGAAAACAACATCAACCGCCGCAGGCTAGGGGACACGTCTCTTAAACGCACTTCCGGTCCGAAGTCGCTAGTTCACGGCAGGAGATCATTATGAGCAACATCACCAAGGAACAAGTTATCGAGTGGCTTTCCAGCCAGTCAGTCCTCGAAATCGCCGGTCTCGTGAAAGACCTCGAGACCAAGTGGGGCGTTTCCGCCGCTGCGCCCGTCGCGGTGGCCGCTGCGCCCGCCGCCGGTGCCGGTGCCGCCGCGGCGCCCGCCGCCGAGGAGAAGACCGAATTCACCGTCGTTCTCGTCGAGGCCGGTGCCAACAAGATCGGCGCCATCAAGGAAGTCCGCGCCATCACCGGCCTCGGTCTCAAGGAGGCCAAGGATCTGGTGGAAGGTGCACCCAAACCCGTCAAGGAAGGTGCGTCCAAGCAGGAGGCAGAGGAGATCAAGAAGAAGCTCGAAGCCGCCGGCGCGAAGGTCGAGCTCAAGTAACCGACGCTTGGCGATCCGTACCGAACAGCATCCAAGTATTGCGGGACAGGCCGTGGTGATCCGCGGCCTGTCTCTTGCCTTTCCCTTATTTCGTTCTTTCTTGCCGCGGCGGCCTGTCGTGTTCCGCCGCGTCCGCACGCTGTCCTCATTCAATTAACCGGGAGTATCCATGGCCGACCGCAATCACGCCGAACGCATCAACTTCGGTAAACTCAAAGAAGTCATCCAACCGCCGAATCTCATCGAGATTCAGATCAATTCCTATCTCGACTTCCTGCAGAAGGGCGTGCCCGACAAGCAGCGGAAGCCCCAGGGACTGGAGGCGGTTTTCCGCGAGGTCTTTCCGATCGAGTCCTACGACGGGCGCCTGGTCCTCGAATACGTCGCCTATACCATCGGCGATCCCAAGCACTCCGAGATCGAGTGCATCCGCGAGGGCATCACCTACGCCGTCCCGCTCTACGTGAAGCTCCGGCTGCGCGAGGAGGACTTCATCAAGGATGAGGAGATCTACATGGGGGACATCCCCATGGTGACCGAGCGGGGTTCGTTCATCATCAACGGCGCCGAGCGCGTGGTCGTCTCCCAGCTGCATCGTTCGCCGGGCATCTGCTTTGAGAAGGATTTCCACGCCAGCGGCAAGGAACTCTTTGCTTTTCGCATCATTCCCGACCGCGGCACCTGGCTGGAGGTACAGTTCGACAACAACGACCTCCTTTACGTCTACCTGGACCGCCGCCGCCGCCGCCGCAAGTTCCTCATCACGACCCTGCTCCGCGCCATTGGTTACTCGAGCGACCTCGACCTCCTCAACCTCTTCTATGAGATCAAGGACCTCAAGGTGGCCAAGGCCCTCGATATGGAGAATGTCAGCACCCTCGTGCTCGTCGAGGACGCCATTGATGCGCAGAAGGGCGTCGTGCTGGCCCGGGCTTTCGAGCCGCTCACCAAGCAGATCGTGCGCACCTTCGAAAAGCACGACATCGGCGCCATCCGGGTCATCGACACCGCGGTGGACGACGGCGCGACCATCCGCGCGCTCAAGAAGGACCCGACCCGCAACGAGGAGGAGGCCCTCAAGGAAATCTACAAGCGTCTGCGCCCCGGCGAGCCGCCCACGACGGCCAATGCCAAGGCCCTGCTCAAGCGTCTCTTTTTCGATCCCAAGCGTTACGACCTGAGTCGCGTCGGCCGCTACAAGATCAACCAGAAACTCGGGCTCAAGGCCGACCTGGAGAACCGCATCCTCACCGCCGAGGACATCATTGTGGCGACCAAGTATCTCGTCCGCCTCAAGCGGGGCGACGGGGTTGTCGACGACATCGACCACCTCGGCAGCCGCCGGGTGCGCACGGTGGGTGAACTTTTGGCTAACCAGTGCCGGGTGGGCCTCTCCCGCACCGAGCGTCTGGTGCGCGAGCGCATGACCCTCTACGATCAGAGCGTCGATTCGATCACACCCCAGAAGCTGATCAATCCGAAGGCGCTGACGACGGTCATCCGCGACTTCTTTGCCCGCAGCCAGCTCTCCCAGTTTATGGACCAGATCAACCCGCTCGCGGAGGTCACGCACAAGCGCCGCCTCTCCGCGCTCGGGCCCGGGGGGCTCAACCGCGAGCGCGCCGGCTTCGAGGTGCGCGACGTGCACCCTTCGCATTACGGCCGCATCTGCCCGATCGAAACGCCGGAAGGTCCCAACATCGGTCTGATCAACTCGCTCACCGTGTTTTCGCGCGTGAACGAGTTCGGTTTCATCGAGACGCCCTATCGCATCTGCAAGGACGGCCGCGCGGCCGACAAGATCGAGTACCTCACCGCCGACCAGGAGGAAGGCAAGGTCATCGCCCAGGCCAACTCCGAGCTCGACGACAAGGGGCATTTCATCGGCAAGGTCACGGTGCGCCGCGATGGTGAATTTCTCGAGGTCGACTCCAAGCAGGTCGAATACATGGACGTCTCGCCAAAGCAGATCATCTCGGTTGCCGCCGGCATGATTCCGTTCCTGGAGCATGACGACGCCAACCGCGCGCTCATGGGCTCCAACATGCAGCGCCAGGGCGTGCCCCTGCTGCAGAATGAGGCGCCTTTCGTCGGCACCGGCCTGGAGGAGCGCGTGGCGCGCGACTCCAAGATCGTCGTGGTGGCCACCGAGGCCGGGACGGTCGCCTCGGTCGATGCCCGCCGGATCGTGATCACCAAGGACGGCGAGTTGCCGCGCAATTTCGACCGCAACCCCAA
>JBAZMN010000225.1:0-4360 GCA_041649735.1 Opitutaceae bacterium
CGCCACAACCGCCGCGACCACCTCCTCCCGCGCCCCCAGCGCCGTCGCGACCGCTTCGTCCACGGTGCCGACCGCGACCAGGTGCAGGTAGGTGACGGCGCGGGTCTGGCCCGCACTTGGGGTTGCAGTTCGGGGTGTCACAGGGCCAGTCTCTCCTGCTCTCCCGGCGCCGCCTCGCTCGCCAGCGCCGCCGCCGCGTTCTCATACTCCGTGACCTTCTGTCCGAGGTTCTCGTAGGTGCGCATCCGGCTCCGGGCGTGGTAGCGGAAGAGCGGCTTGTCTTCGTCGCGCAGGTCGTACACAATCACCCTGTCCTTGCCGGGCGACGGCCTCAGGCCCCGCCCCAGGCGCTGCACGCTGCGACCGTCGAACTCCCCGCCGGCCGCCAACACCAGCACGCCCAGGGCCGGCACGTCAAAGCCGGTGTCAACGACGCTGGTGCCGATGCAGACACCGCCCGGCTGGTCGCGGAACTGACGGCGCTTCGCCTCCGTGGCCTCGTTGCTGTCGCGGCCCGAGAGAAAGATGGGCTCGCAGTCGAGGAGGGCCATCAACCGCGCGGCATGGTCCATGTGGGCGACCGACACCAGCACTTTCAGGCCGTCCGCGGCGTGCCTGTTCACCAGATCGGCTATCTGCTGGTTGCGCCAGCCGTTCTCGACCACGGCCTCCTTGTACTTCTCCACGTAGGAAGTCTCGCGCCAGCCGATGACCCCGCCGCGGCCGTCGTCGCTGTCGTCGTGGATCATCCGCCGGTAGCCAACCGGCATGTGGATCACGCGAATGTCCGTCTGCGCCAGGTGGCCGCTGTTCTGCAGCTCGACGACGCCGACCTGGGCGATAACCGGTCCGCAAAGTCCCATGAGTAGGTTGTCCTCCAATTCGGTCTTGCGGTAGGGCGTGGCCGAGAACCCGTAACGGTAGTAGGCGGGGCAGGCGTTGCAGATGGCCTCCCACGTGGCCGTGGCGGAGAGGTGCATCTCGTCAATCACCAGCACCCGCCTGTCGAGACGGTCGGTGTGCGCCGCGCCGGTGCCGCTTACGAGGCTCTGAGCAATCGCTATCTGCACGGGGGCGGGCTCCCACTTGCCGCTCCCGATCAAGCCGACCGGGCAGTCCGTGTGGGCACGGAAGGTCTCCAGAAACTGCCCGGCCAGGAGCTTCGTGGGCACCACCACCACGGCGGGCAGGCCGAGGTCGCATATCAAGGCCGCGGCCATGATTGACTTCCCGGCGCCGGTCGCCGCCTGAAAGATGCCGTGGCGATGGTATTGCGCCGCGGCCAGGGCCTCGCGCTGGTAATCGCGTAGGTCGGCGGAGAGGTGCCAGTCGTACTGCCTGTCGGGCACCGGGCCAGAGTTGTCCAGCACGGCGAACTCGAAACCGGGCCGCGCCCGGAGCAACTCATTCAGGCGGAAAGCGAAGCCGATGGGGAGCGTGTTGTCGCGTTCAAGTAGCGAGCGCGTGCCGTCCCACAGGCAGAAGCTGCAGCCCGGCCGAATCATGGGGTGTTTCTTGCGGTGGGCCTTCTGCGCGAAGTGGGCCCCCGGCACCGGCCAGGAGAATGCCTTGGCGATGTCGGCGATTACCTCGCGGGGGAAGTCCGCCAGGCTTAGGCGCGCCGGCCCGAACTCGACGGTGGGCGCGAGCAGGTCGGCGGCGGCGGCCTGGTGCGGCCAGAGGTCAGTATTCATCGCTCACCCGGTCGCCTTCCTGATCGCAGCGAAAGCAGACAGCGGCCTCCTCATTGGCGGGGAACCAGTCCTCCAGCTCAGGATCGTATACCTCGCGCACCGGCCACGTCCGATCACACAGGGCACATTCGTACGTCGCCACTCGTGGCATTAGGCGGGCACCCCCTTCTCCAGCCGGTACACCGTGAGCCCCTCCGCCTGGGGCACGTGGCCGTTGGCCGCGGTCGCCAACACCAGCGCCTGCACCCCGCTCGCCAGCAGCATCCCCAACAGCTTCGGGCGCTGTTCGGGGTCAAGCCGGTCAGCCTCGTCTACGATCACGAAGCCGAACCCCGTCACCTTGGCCAGGGCCACCTGCACCGCCACGCCGACGCGGAGCTGCTCGCTCTCCGACAGGCACCGCACCGGCAACAGGGGCAGGTCGCCGCCGAGGTCCACCGCCAGCTCGAAGTCCGCGCCGGGCTGGGCCATCAACACGAAGTCCACCATCTGCTTCAGAACCTCATTGATCTGCGCCAGAACCTGGCCGACGGTCGCGGCCATCGCCTGGGCCGGCCGGCCGGCCGGGCTGAGCTTCCTGACCAACCCGTCAAGCAGCGCCGCGCGGTCCTCCGCCTGGGCCAGGTTCTTCGCCGCCTGCTGCCCCTGCGCCGCCGCCAGTTCCGCCTGCCGCGCCGCCGTCTGCTGCTGCTCCAACACGCCGATCTGCTCTTCGGCCTTGGCCAGGCCCTCCTCGAGCGCCGCCATGTTCGGCGCGCCCGTCTGCTGATACTCGCCGTTCAGCCGGTCCCGCTCGGCAGTCGCCTCCGCCACCTGCCTCTCCAGCGTGTCCGCCGTCTCAGTCCATGAGCGGTGGGCGTCCACAACCGTGCGCGCCTCGCCCAGCTTGGCCAGCGCCGCCACCACCGCTTCCGCACCGTCGTTGACAGCGGTGCCCGCGTCATCGCGCACCACCTGCGCCGCCATCCACGCCTCGGCCAGGGTCTTCTCGACCTCGGCGCGCCGCTCCGCCTGCAGCGGACACTCCACGCCCTCAATCACGCAGGCCCCCGCCAGTTCGCGGAACTTGTCGAGTTGCTCGCGCTTGCCGGCCTCCGTGGCCTTGGCCGCGGCCAACGCTTCCTTCGCCGCGTTCAGGTCGCGCTGAGCCTGCGCCGTCGCCTCCTCCAACCCCGGCAGGGCGTCCGGGTCGCCGGCCTCCGGCTCCGCCCCCAGGGCGTCAATCTGCTCGCGCAGTTGCTTGACCTTGGCCTGCGCCGCCTCGCACCGCTGCGCCGCCGCCTCCTGCTGGCGAACACTCTGCTTGCCGGCACCGATCTTCTCGCGCAGCGTGCTGGCCTTCTTGCGCAGCGCCGCCAGTTGCTTCTCGGCGTCGGCGTCCAGGGCCGGCGTGGCCGCCGCCGGCTGTACCCGCCCCTGGCATTCCTTGGCCCGCTTGTTGGCCGCGGTGCGCAGGGTGTAGGCGGCGCTGTACAGCTTGTCGGCGAGGGCCGGCCCGGCGACCAGGGCCGTCAGCTCGTCAGAGAGGATCTCGCCCTCCTCCGCCGTCAGGTTCGCCCGGAACCACTCCGCGTCAACCGCCCCGCCGGAGACCTGAAAGAGCAAGTCCTGCTGCTCCTTGGGGGCCAGGCCGGTGAGCCCGTCCGTGCGTAGCATGGCGCGCAGGACCGCCTCCTGCGGCAGGTGCCCGGCCAGGAACGCCGCGGCGTCTTTGCCGGTGCGGTCGCCGGCGCTCAGGTTCGCGCCCTTGGCGCTGATGGTGCGGCTGATGACCCCGAAGTCTGTCGCCAACTCGACCGCGGCTTTGTCGGTGTGATTGCTGACCAGCACCGCCGCGCCCTTGCCGCCGCGATCGGTCCACTGGCAAGAGCCAGCGAGCGCATACTCGACGGCAGCACCGGTGCTCGTCTTCCCCGCCCCGTTGGGGCCGAGGATCAGGGTGACTTTGGGGTCGAGAGGGAACGTCCTGACGTCGGCGATCCCCCGGAAGTGCGTGAGTGTGACTGCCTGTATCATGGGGTCCTCCTCAGAAGCTCAGGCCGTTGTTGGCGCTCTTGCCGGCGGCGCGCCGGGGTTTGGCCTGCGGGGCCGGTGCGGCAGAGGCGGACGGCTCGGGCTGCTTGGCCTGTGCCGCGTTCTTCCGCCACTCTGCGATCAGCGCCGCGATCTTCTCGACCGCCTCCTGCGCCTGCGACGTGCCGTCGAGGTCCTGAAAGCACGAGACCTCGCCCTGCGATACGTCCCGACAGACGGTCTTCTCGACCAGGGCCGGGTTCTTGCCGAGGGCAGCGGCCTCTTCGAGTTGCTTGGCCCACGCTGCCTTCTGCCCCAGGTCGGGGCCGACCGGGGCGGCGTCCGATACCAGGTCCGTCGGGCACTCCGGCTCTGTCTCCTCCGGCATCTCCAGCGCCGGGGGCAGGGCCGGCAGGTCGGCGCCGGGCACCTCTACCGTCCGCCCGTCCGACAGCATCGGCGCGCCCCGGTTGGTGCCGAACGTCGCGGCCAGTTGCCTCGCGGCGGCCATCGGCAGGGGCATGGCCCGCAGATGCAGGATGTACTTCGGGGGTGTGGCCTTGCGGTTGCCCTGGGGGTCAACGTAGTGGAGTATCTTGGGCTCGCGCGTGAGCCGGAAGGTCATGGCCCGGACCATCTCCGGGTCCCCGCTG
>JBAZMN010000226.1:0-4331 GCA_041649735.1 Opitutaceae bacterium
CGCGTTTCGCCGGCGCTTGACGAATGGCATGGGCTGGACATGATCCTGTCCAGGATGAAATCGATCACCTACACGGCGGCGCGGGAGAAACTTGCCACCACGATGGATCAGGTGTGCGAGGACCGCGCGCCGGTCGTCATCACGCGCAACCGCGACCAGGCGGTCGTGATGCTGTCGCTGGAGGACTACAATGCGCTGGAGGAGACGGCCTATCTCTTGCGCAGCCCGGCCAACGCGCGGCGGCTGCTGGCCTCGATCCGATCGATGGAAAAAGGAAGAGGGAAGGTGCGGAAGTTGATCGAAGTCTGATCCCGGGATGAATCTGGTTTTCACGCCGGAGGGCTGGGAGGACTATTTGTGGTGGCAGGCGACCGATCCGAGGCGACTGAAGCGAATCAATCAGCTACTGAAAGAGATCGTGCGCAAACCTTTCGGAGGCATTGGCAAACCTGAGCCGCTCCAGCACGCCTTTCAAGGCTGCTGGTCCCGGCGGATCGACGGCGAACACCGTGTGGTCTACAAAGTCAGCGGGGAAAACGTTTGGTTACTCCAGTTGCGCTACCACTATCGGGACTGAGGCAGGCAACGCCGCAACGCCTGCCCTCGACAGGCCAGCCGGCTCCTCCCTGGGTGCCTCGCCCAGCCCTTGTTTCCTCTGCGCCCTCTACGAAACCCGTGTGGAATCATCTCACCAGCCCCAGCTGCGGCGCAGGCGGAGCGGCTGGTGGAGTTCCTCGGGCACTTCCCCAAGAAACCGGCTGGGCGTCAGCAGCGTGGCCGGCCCGCCCTTGGCGTTCACTTTGGGGAAACAGAGGTAGAGTTCGTCCTTGGCGCGCGTGACCGCCACGTAAAACAGCCGGCGTTCCTCGTCGAGGTCGTCCGCCTCGATCGCCCGGCGCAGCGGGAACATGCCGTCGGCCAGCCCGATGATGAACACCACGCCGAATTCGAGGCCCTTGGCCTGGTGGACGGTGGTGAGGCGGAGCGCATCCGCGTCGGGATCCACCTGCCGGTCGCTCGTCTCGGAGTTGAGCAGGGCGATCTGCGCGAGCAGGTCCTGGATTTCGTCAAAGCGCGCGGCGAAGCCGATGAGCGATTTCAGGTCGTCGAGGCGCGAGGCATAGTTGGCATAGGCGCCCTTGAGGTAATCGCCGTACCAGCCTTCGATGGCGACCTCGACGGTCTTGAATGGCTTCTCGGTCTGCAGGGTGCCGGCGATCTCCTGCAGCGAGGCCACCAGCCGCGGCCACTCGTCCCTGGATTCCTTCGGCACCCGCGCCTTCACGTCGTCGGAGGCGAGCGCATCCACAAGGTTGCGCTGGTGGGCCCGGGCATGGGCGAGGGCGGTGTCATGGAGCTTCTGCGCCCCCTTGTCGCCGACCCGGGGCAGCAGCACGGCGAGGCGCTGCCAGGCCATGGTGTCCGCCGGATTGTAGACGAAGCGCAGCAGCGCCACGAGGTCGCGGATGTGCGCCTGTTCGAAGAACCGCACGCCGCTCGTGATCACGTAGGGGATGCCGAGGCGCGAGAGCTCGAGCTGCAGGTCGAGCGCCTGGAAGTGCGCGCGGTAGAGCACGGCGATGTCGGCCAGCGGCCGGCCCTCGTCGACCAAGCCCTTGATGCGCTGCACCACGAACTGGGCCTGCTCCCGGGTGTCGAGCGCCTGCACGAGGAACGGTTTCTCATGGTCGGGCCGCGCCGGACGCAGTTCCTTGTCGAAGTGACGGCCCTTGGGCTGGGCGGCGAGCACGCCGTTGGCGAACGCCAGGATCGACGGCGTCGAGCGGTAGTTGGTCTCGATGCGGTGGATCTGCGTGCCGGGGTGCCGTTCCGGGAACGTCATGATGTTCTCAAAATTGGCCCCGCGCCACGAATAGATGCACTGCGCGTCGTCGCCCACGGCCATGATGCGGTGCTGCGCGCCGACGATGTCGACGATCTGCGCCTGGAGAGTGTTGGTGTCCTGGTACTCGTCGACCAGCGTGTGGCGGAAACGCTGCTGGAGCCAGGCCGCCACCTCCGGCGCGGTGCGGAGCAGTTCGAGCCAGGACTCAAGCAGGTCGTCGTAATCGACCACGTTCTGCTTCCGCTTGCGTTCGCGGTAGGCCGTGGCGAAGGCGCCGATCTGCTCGGCCACGGCTTCATGCTGCGGGTAGAAGTGCGTGATCGTTTCGCCCAGCGGACGCTGGGTGTTGCGCGCGAAGCTGATGATTTCGAACAACGGGCCGGGGCGCGGGTGGGTCTTGTCCTTGAAAAAGGCCTTTTCCTTGGCCTCGACCGCCTCGCGCAGCAGGCTCTCGGCCTCCTCGGCGTCGAGGATGGTGAACGAGCGCGACAGACCGGCGGCCTCGCCATGGGTGCGCAGGAGCTTGTGGCCGATGTGGTGGAACGTGCCGCCCCAGAACCGGTGCGCCTCGACGCCGGTGAGGTCCTGCACGCGGTGGAGCATCTCCCGCGCAGCCTTGTTGGTGAAGGTGAGCAGCAGGATCTCGCCCGGACGCACGCCCTGGGTGAGCAGGTGGGCGACGCGATAGGTGAGGGTGCGCGTCTTGCCCGAGCCGGCGCCGGCCAGCACGAGCAGCGGCCCGGGCGGCGCGGTCACCGCGGCGTACTGCTCCTCGTTGAGCTCCTTGCGGAAATCAATCGGCGGAATCGTCAGCGGCGCACCGAACTCGGGCTTGAGGACAAAATCCATCGGGAAAGGAGACAGGAGTCAGGAGACAGGAGCCGGCCGGGGAAAGACAAAAGGGATGCCGGAAGACAAGATCCCAGATGCCAGACGTCAGAGATCAGAAAACAGGGCCAGAAGACCGTCGGCCAGCGGACCTGCCCAGTCGCGAACGATCCCCCGTTCCGATCACGAATCACAACAGCACGAGGTTATCGCGGTGGACGACCTCGAGATGCTTGCGGCCGGGGTGGAGCGTGCGGAGTTCGTCGCTCTGTTTGCCCGCGAGCGTGGGAATGTCATCGCTCGCGTAGGCCGTCAGGCCCCGAGCAAAAGGAGCGCGCGACGGGGGCGTCGCGGCTCCATCCTCCAGCGCCAGATTGACCACGTCGCCCGCGGCGAACACGCCCTGGGCGCGGACCACGCCGGCCGCGAGCAGGCTCTTGCCCCCTTCGCGGAGGGCGCGGGCGGCGCCGGCGTTGACCACGATGGTGCCGGGCGGCCGCTGAAAATAGGCGAGCCAGCGCTTCCGGGCCTCCATCGGCAGGCCGCTCGGAACGAAAAAGGTGCCGGGGCAGTCGCCGCGGAAAAGCCGGGGCAGCACGTCGGGCTCGGCGCCGCTGGCGATGAAGACGCCGCAGCCGGACTTGGTGGCGAGCCTGGCGGCCGCCACCTTGCTGGCCATGCCGCCGACCGCCGTCTCGCTCTTCGTGCCGCCGGCCATGGCCTCGATCTCGGGCGTGATTTTCTCCACCACCGGCACGATCTGCCCCGTGCCCTTGAGGTCGATCAGGCCGGGCGCCTGGGAAAGGATGACGAGATACTGCGCCCCGGCGAGGCTCGCCACCATCGCCGAGAGCGTGTCGTTGTCGCCGAACTTGATCTCGGCGGCGCTGACGGTGTCGTTCTCGTTGATCACCGGCACGACCCCGGCGGCGAGCAGCTGTTCGAGCGTGGCCTTGACGGCGAGGTAGCGGCTGCGCAGGCGGAGGTCGTCGTGGGTGAGCAGCACCTGGGCGACGGTCAGACACTGGGGATCAAAGCCGCGCTGCCACGTCTGCATGAGCAGGCTCTGGCCGATCGCGGCGCAGGCCTGTTTCTTCGCCAGCTCCCGCGGGCGTTTCGCCAGCCCGAGCCGGCCCATGCCCAGGCCGACCGCGCCGGACGACACGACAATGACCTCGGTACCCTGCTGGCGCAGGCCGGAGACCTGGGCGCAGATGGCGGCGATCCGCTGCTCATTGAGCAGGCCGACGCCGGAGGTAAGCACCCCGGTGCCGAGCTTCACGACCACGCGCTTGAGGCGCGTCGTCGCAGCGGCAGACGGAGAACTGGAGATGCCCTTTTGCACGAACGGTTTTCGAATGTAGGAGCCTGCTGGCAGGCGATGCGTGAACGCTCACCGGTAGGGTCGCCTGCCAGCAGGCTCCTACAGGAAAAGGGCAGGCTCTCAGACCGTGGTCAGCTCCTTTTCCTTGGCGGCGAGATGGGCGTCGATGTCCTTGATGAAATGATCGGTGGCCACCTGGATTTCCTTTTCGATTCGCTTGGCGTCGTCTTCGGAAAGCTTGCCCTCCTTCTGCTGCTTCTTGGCGGCTTCCATCGCTTCGCGCCGGCTGTTGCGGAGGGATACGTGGCCCTCTTCGGCCAGCTTGTGGGCGAG
>JBAZMN010000227.1:0-4322 GCA_041649735.1 Opitutaceae bacterium
GGCCCCGGTCGCCACGCCGGCTGCGGGCGGCCCGCTCAAGAGCCTGGGCGCGCTCGACCGGCTGTTTCCGCGGGGGTAGCGCGGATTAATAAAAGCTGGCCGGTGTCTGTCATGGCGAGGAGCGGAGCGAGGAAGCCATCCAGTCCGTCTGCGCTCTTGCGAGCTTCGGCGCGACGGTTTTGCCGGACGGACCGCCCGCCTTGGCCGGGGCTTCGGCGGGCAGGCCGGGCCGTCCGGGAAAAGGAATGGCGGGCCCCGCGGTCCCGCCCTGCCAACAGAACGCCCCGCCGGCAAAAAACCGGCCTTTGCAGTTGTCGCTCGCGCCCGAAGTGATAAGTTGGGGGTCACCCCAGCCAGTTACCCCATGAATACCTCGATCTCCGTCCTGCTGGAGCACAAGGGCTCCAAGGTTTTTTCCGTGCCGCCCCCCACCACGGTAGCCGAGACCGTGAAGGAAATGAACCGGCACAAGGTCGGCTCCATGCTCGTCATGGAAGGCGACCGGCTCGCCGGCATTTTCACAGAGCGCGACGTGCTTTCGCGGGTGATCCCCGCCGGTCTCGATCCGAAGGTCACGCCGGTGGCGCAGGTCATGACCCGCGATCCGCTCACCGTGGACTCCTCGGCCACGATCGACCAGGTCATGGCCCTGTTCACCGACCGGCGCTTTCGTCATTTGCCGGTCGTGGATGGCGGCCGCCTCGTGGGCATGATCTCCATCGGGGACGTCATGCGCCGGATGGTGGACACCCACCGGCACGAAGCCGAGCAGCTCAAGCAATACATCGCGGGCGGCTATACCCCGTAAGGGCGGCGGCGCGGTCACAAAAATCTGGCGTTGCGCAGGGGGTTCGCCAAGAACCACTGCCGCGACCGCCGGTCCATCCCTGGGCATGAAACTCGACACCGCCAGATCCCTCATCACCGCTGCGTTCGGGCGCATGAACGCGCTCTACCAAAAGACCGTCTTCGACGAGTGGGTGGTGGTCTCGCTCCAGACCGACCGCGGCGGCATTCTTGCCTACCACGGTCCGCGGGTGGACAGCTTCCGGAAGCAGTTTGCGGACGACATCGGGCCGTTGCGGGCCGAGATGGCCGGCAAGCAATTCGCCGTGGGTGACTTTGAATTCGCGCCCGAGGCGGCCGGCACGCGCTACGACGTCTGCCTGCGCACCGGTGAAACCAGCTACCTCATCGGCAATCACACCGGCAAATCGATGGCCGAGATCCGCCAGGATCAACGCTGGCTGCAGGCGCAGAAGGCGTTCGTGGATCTGAGCAACAAGTTTCGCGCCGATCCGCTGGAGTAGGATCCAGCCGGCCTCATTCCTGGTCGGCCGACCCGGCCAAAAAGGAGAGGATGAGGGGGTTGACCACGTCGGGGTGGCTCGAAAACGTGTCGTGCGGCGTGCCGGGAAGGATGCAAAGCCGGGCGTGCGGAATCAGCCGGGCGATCTCCCGGGTATGTTCGGGTCGGATGACATCGTCGTCGCCCGCCATGACCAGGGTCGGCGCCTGAATTTGGGCCAGCTGCCGTTCGTCGATGTCGGCGGCGGTCGGCGCCGTCCGCCACAGCGTCTGGAGCTTTCGCTGCATGAGCGCGGCCTGATCCGGTGCGGCGGCTTTGTCCGGCCCGGGCGGAGCTGGGGGCGGATCCCGAAACTCGGGCCTGATTCCGTCGGGCCGGATGTTGGCGCCCGAAACCACGAGGCGGCGCACGAGTTCGGGGTGCTGCACCGCCAGGATGAGGGCGATGATGCCGCCGTCGCTCCAGCCGACGATGTCCGCGCGGGTGACGTGAAGCTGGCGGAGCAGTTCGGCGGTGTCTTCCGCCATGCGGCGGTAGTTGAGCTCCCCGTCGACGTCGTCGCTGTGCCCGTGCCCAAACTGTTCCAGCGCGATGACGCGGTGGGTCTGCGCGAAGAGGGGGATCTGCCGGGCAAACGATCCGCGGATCGTGTTGCCGCCGCCGTGCAACAGGATGAGCGGCGGGCCGGAGCCATACACCTCGTAATACATCCGCCGGCCGTGAACCAGGGCGTAGGCGCCGGGCGCGATGGCGGGAGGAGCCGCCTCGCCCGCGTGCAGCCCGAGGCCCGCCAGCAGGAAAACCGCAACCCGGGAAACGCCGCGGAAGTGCATGGTGGCAGAAAAAACCGGGCGCGGTCCGGTCAGGCCAGCAGCCCCTCGTAGAGGAACCAGCCGTAGGCGGCGGTGAAGATCCAGCCGGCCCAGCGGGGCAGGCCGCCGAGCACGAGCAGGAGGGCTGCGTGCAACAGCGTGGCGCCGAACAGCAGCAGCATGCCGGTCTCAAAAAAGCCCGGGACCGGCACCGGCCGGAAAATCGCGCACAGCCCGAGGCAAAAGGGGATGCAGATGTGCCCGTCGCCCACCTGCGAGCTGTAGACGACGTCGGCGCGGCGCTTCCAGCCCCAGTAGAGCGCGAGCAGGGCGTTGGGCAGCACCATGAGCCAGCCGCTGAGCCAGCCGAGGTGGCCGGCATTGACGAATCCGCCGTGCTGGTGCGAGAGCCAGGCCACCAGCCAGTCGATGCTCACGTAGAGGCCATACGCGCCGGCGAGCACGACCAGCGTGTCGAGGTAGAAGAGCAGGCCGAAGGAGGTGCGCTGGCGGACGTTGTGCTTGAGCACGTCGAAGACCTGGAAGCACTGCCAGAAAAGGAACAGGCCCGTGAGCATGAAGCCGTCGCGCCGGTCGAGTCTGCCATCCTGGCCGAGCACCCAGACCGCGCCGGTAAAGAAGAGCACCGCGGCGAGCGTGAGCAGCAGGGAAAGGCGGTTGACGCGCGGCCCGGTGTCGCTCCCGGCCTTGCCGCCGCCGCGCCGGCCCGCGGCCGGACCCGGCACCACCACCAGCCCCCACAGCAGGGCCGGCAGGCCGAGCAGCAGCGTGAGGTTGGTGACGTTGTTGACGAGGCAGTTGGTCATCACCTCGCGCACCGGTCCGCCGTGTGCCACCATGAGGTAGACGAAGATCAGGTTGCCGAGCCCCGAGCAGTAGGGCATGAGCACCGTGCCGAGGGCGGTGCCCTCGAGGCCATGGTCGAGCATGGCCTCGAGCCGCCACATCATCAGCAGCGAGGCGACGAGGAACAACCCGACGTAGGTCCACGGACCGGTGAGTCCGAGCGAGTCGATGAAATCGGGGAGGAACGTCATGGTCAGAACACCTGGCGCCGGGGCGGGGTGAACCGCGCCTGCCAGCGGCCGCCGCGGAGCGCCAGCCGCGCCCGGGCGCCGAAGGCTTCGCCGAGGATGCGCGCCGTCAGCACGCGGCGACGCGGGCCGGCGGCGACAACCCGCCCGGCCTTCAGCACCAGCACATGCGAAAAGGCCGGCATGATCTCCTCGAGGTGATGTGTGACCAGCACCAGGGTGGGCGCGCCCGGCCGCCGCGCGAGCCGGTCGAGGAACTGGAGAAAATGTTCGCGCGCCACCGGGTCGAGCCCGGCGCACGGTTCGTCGAGGATGAGCAGCCGCGGCCGGGCCATGAGGGCGCGGCCCACCAGGACGCGCTGGCGCTCGCCCTGCGAGAGCAGCACCCATTCCCGTCCGGCCAGGGCGGCGGCGCCGATCGTGCGCAGAAGGCGCTGCGCGCCCCGGCGGTCGGCGCGGGTGATCGTTCCCCACCGGTCGAGCTGCGCGTACTTGCCGCTGATGACGGTCTCGATCGCCGGCTCGGCCGGCGGGATCAGATGCTGCACCGCGGCGGTCACGAGGCCGACATGGGTGCGCAGCTCGCGCCAGTCGGCGCGGCCGAAGCGGCGGCCCAGCAGGTCGATGGTGCCGCGGGTCGGGGCCATGTAGGCGGTCAGCGCCTTGAGCAGCGAGGTCTTGCCGCAACCGTTGGGTCCGAGGATGGCCCAGTGCTGACCCCGCTCCACGCGCCACGACACGTCGTCCAGGATGACGCTGCGGCCGCGTTCGATGCGCAGATGCGCGACATCAAGGACGGGAGCGGCGCGGCGGGGGGACATGGCCCTGATGCTGATGGTCCGACCGGGTTCGTCAACGACGGGCGGCGCGTCTTCCTGGGGAGAGCTCTCGGAGTAGCCAAAGCCGTGAGGCTTTGGACGACGGACCCAAACTCCCACGAGTTTGGCTACGGGCATTCTCCTACCCCCCGCTACGGCCCTGGGGTAGATTCATGGGGCGCGGTTTCCCGCCGCCCGGGCAAAATAACTGTAACTTTGGGCGGCTTGGCGGGTTTTACCAGGTAACCGTCGACCTCTTCTTTCATGAAATCCCATCTCCCTGTTCTCCTCGGAATCGGGTGGCTCCTGGTCAGCCCCCTCGTCGTCG
>JBAZMN010000228.1:0-4292 GCA_041649735.1 Opitutaceae bacterium
TCAATACTCTCGATGAGCATCTCGACATGCTCATGGTCTGCCACCACCTCGACTCGAAGATCCCCGAGGACGTGGCCTTCGCCGAGTCGCGCATCCGGCCCGAAACCATTGCCGCCGAGGACCGCCTGCACGACCTCGGCGCCATCTCGATGATGTCGAGCGACAGCCAAGCGATGGGCCGCATCGGCGAGGTGATCTGCCGCACCTGGCAGACGGCGCACAAGATGAAAGTGCAGTTCGGCAAGCTGGCGGGCCCATCCCACGCCGCGGCAGACAACTTTCGCGTGCTGCGCTACCTCGCAAAATATACGGTCAATCCTGCGATCACCCACGGCCTCGCCCATGTTGTGGGCTCGCTCGAGGTCGGCAAGTTCGCCGACCTCGTCGTGTTCAAGCCGGCCTTCTTCGGCGTGAAGCCCGAGCTCATCCTCAAGGGCGGCTTCATCGCCTGGGCCAACATGGGCGACCCCAACGCCTCGATCCCCACACCCCAGCCCACGTTTTACCGGCCGCAATTCGGCGCCGCGGGCCGGGCGCTCGGCTCCACCTGCCTCACCTTCGTCTCGGCAGCCTCACTGCGCGACGGCCGCCTGGCTGACCTTGGCCTCCAGCGCCGCCTCGAGCCCGTGCGCTGCTGCCGCACGATCGGCAAGCGCGACCTCGTGCTCAACGACGCCCTGCCGAAGATCGAGGTCGATCCCGAGACCTACACCGTCAAGGCCGACGGCGAGCACCTCACCTGCGGGCCGGCGAAAACGCTCCCGCTGGCGCAAAGATACTTTTTGTTCTGAGCACACCGCCCGCTCCTGATTTGCCCGGCGTGCCACAAGCCTTGGGTGAAGGCGGACGAGTGGACCAACCCACTGCCCCGCGTTCAACACTGCGTTCTCTATTGTGCCGCTGAAACGACGCGGAACATGTCAACTAATAGATGACATGGGCCGCCCCTGTCAGGAGGGCGGCCGCTGTTGGCGCACGGCCATCAGCCAGGCGAGGAGCTGCAGCGTCCGCTCGGCGTCGGGCATGCGCGTGCGGCGGGTGAAGAAGGCGTTGATCTGCTGGCGCGACAAGCCCAACACCCGGCCGAGGTTGGCCTGCGCGCCGTAGCGGCTCAAGTGCGGCCGGATTTCGGCCGCGAGAGCGTTCCAAAGCGGCGTCTCACGGCCCGGTTGGACCGTGGCCCCTTTGCGGGGGCGGTGCGCCACATGGAAAGCCTTGCGTTGGTCGGCCACGATGGCGGCCGCGGCCTCCAGCAGCAGTTCCAACACGCTGGCGGGCAATTCGAATCGCGGGTGAAGACGGAAGGGCATGCTCATGACACGTCATCTATTAGATGACATGGGGCCGCCGGGCGAGCGCAAATGTAGGCAAACGTAAACGCCGATTGATGACCGAGGCTGGACATGTTCCCCCGGGCGCTAAAACGCGGGCCCAGCGCGATCGGGCGCTTCAGCGCAGGCGGCCGGCCGCGCGGCCCGCGGCGTAAGGGCCGGCGGATTCCTCCAACGCCCAGCGGATGCGCGTTGCGAGCGTGTCGCCGATGCCGGCGACCGTCAGTTCCGCCGCCGTGGCGGCGGTCACCGCCTGCACCGATCCAAAGCGATCGAGCAGCCGGGCGGCGCGCCCGGGTCCGACGCCGGGCAGCCCCTGCAGCAGGAAGAGCTGGCGGGCCCGCCGGCCCTTCGGCCGGTAACCCGGCCGCGTCAGCGCCCCCTGGGCGAACGCCTGCGCCTGCCGTCCGAGATAGACGAGCAGTCGCGCCGTTTCCGCCGCATCCCGCGCCCGCAGCACGGCGAGACCGTAAAAGACCCCAACGGTGATCAACGCCCCCTGCAGCGCCTCGCGGCTGATGCCGGTGTCCCGCAAGTCGGCGCCGGTGCCTTCCAAGATCAAGATGCCGTGCGCCGCACCATGGGCAAGCGCCGCCGCCTGTTTGAACAGCCGCGCATCGATTACCGACCGGGCGAAATCGCGGAGCGTCTTGCGTTCCACCGCGAACCGATCCTCCACCCAATCATCACCTGCGGCCAGCCGGCGGACTTCGATCTCCACGCCGGCCAAGCGGCTCAACGCGGCGATGACGCCGCCGGCTGCCTCCCGGTCATCCGCGACAATCCGCAGGCTTTCGGGGCCCTCATGAAAATCCAATGCCTGGTCAGATGCCGGCTGCTTTTCATTCATCACTTCTTTCTACATTAAGTTTTCGTGCGGAGCACGAAAACTTCTCAGAGCTTCCGCCGGTCGCCGCGGAGGAGCGGGATTTTTTCGGCCAGCAGGTCGCGCAACTCGGCCAGCAGGTCGCGCAGCCTCTGGCCGTCCGGCGCGACCGCGCGCACAATCCAGCCGCCGCGGCGCAGGCGGGTGACGCCGACCCAGCGTCCGCCGCCATGCAGCGCACGGATTCGGCTCCAGACCGGATCATCGGACTGGAGGCGGGAACTGAAGACGAGCACGGTGGCCAACCATCCGTTGGGGGTGCCAAAAAACGCCGCCATCTGCGCCATCTCCGCACCGGAGCCGTCGAGACGTTCCCGCAGTACGAGCTCGCCGGCTTGTCTCACTTCCAGCCCGATTCGCAGCCGCCGCCAGGCCCACACTTCATCCCGGCCGACCCGCCCCGGCGCGAGCGTGTCCACCCAATAAGCTTCGCCGCCGGGAGCAATTTCAACCCGCGTGGTCTGGGTGTAGTCACACCCGCGATGGGGGCATAACGGTTCGGGCGCGTATTCCAGCCAGCCGCCGGCCTCGACGGTGAACGTCTGCCGGCATTCCGCCGCCCCGCTGTGCATCATGAACGCCCGCGTCGCCGCCGGGGTTGTCACCCGCAGCGCGGCACCGGCGGTCACGCGCACGGCCAGCTCCAGCCGATCACCGGCGAGGATGCCGGCCGTGGAGTTGACCACCTGAGCCTGGAGCACGCGGCCATCCCAGTAGGGTTTGCCGAGGTGGAACGGCGCCCGGAACGACTGCCGCGCCAGCACCGTGCGGCCATCCGCGCGGGGCGCGGCCACCAGATCGAGGTGCCCTTGCAGGTGAGTCGAAGGTCGAAAGTCCAAAGTCGAAAAGGTGGCCCGCGGGCAGCCGCTGCCGCGGATTTCGTCCGGCGTAACTGTTGGGTTCGCTCTATCTGACGTGAGCGGCAAAGAGCACCTCCCGTTCGATCCAGGCGATCACCTGGTCGAGATTATGTTCGCGTTTGAGGTCGCAGAACACGAACGGCCGATGGCCGCGCATGGCCTTGGCGTCGCGCGCCATCACGTCGAGATCGGCCCCGACATGAGGCGCCAGGTCGATCTTGTTGATGAGCATCAGATCGCTGAACCGGATCGCCGGGCCGCCCTTGCGCGGGATCTTGTCGCCCCCGGCCACATCGATGACATAGATGAACGCGTCGACCAGTTCGGGCGAAAACGTGGCGGAGAGATTGTCGCCGCCGCTCTCGACCAGCACGAGCTGCAGGTCGGGGAACCGCGCTTCCAGCCCCCGCACCGCCTGTTCGTTCATCGTGGTGTCGTCGCGGATCGCGGTGTGGGGGCAGCCGCCGGTTTCGACGCCCACGATGCGCTCGGGCGGCAGGGCGCCGTGGCGCTGGAGGAACTGTGCATCCTCCAGCGTGTAGATGTCGTTCGTGACGACCGCCATCTGGTAGCGGTCGCGCAGCCTCTGGCAGAGCTTGAGACAAAGCATCGTCTTGCCGGATCCGACCGGACCGCCGATGCCGATGCGGGATGGGCGGGTCATGGGTTTAATTCCAAACCACAGGAACACAGAGCGCACAGAGCTGAGAAAGCCCGATCTGATTTTATCCCTGTGTCCTCTGTGTCTGGGTGGTTGAATAAGGTCATGAGATGAACAGCCGGAAGTCGGCGGACTCATGCTTGGCCGCGGCGATGTCCCACCAAGGGTTGAACGCACCAAGGTCAGTGAGTTCGATTGCGAGCGCCTCAGACATGAGCGCCGGCGTTTGCGCGAGGGCTTCGGACAGCAGCGCCTGGCAAGCGTTCTGTCCGAGCCGGAGCAGCTTGACCGCCGCGGCGAGCAAGCCGGCGGCGGCGGCGTAGATGAGGGCGGCCAGCATGGCTTCCCGCGGCGCGCCGAGCGTGCGGCTCTCGATGGCGGAGGCGACACATACCGGTTGCGGCCAGCTCCCGGCCAGGGCGCGCCGGTTGAATTCGACGGCAAGACCTCCGTGCAGCCGCGCGGCCAGTTCAAGGCGTTGGCGACCGATGGCTTCGGCGGCCTCGCGCGGCTCGCGGGCCCCGCGGAGGGCGGAACCGAGCAAGCAGAGTTCG
>JBAZMN010000229.1:0-4282 GCA_041649735.1 Opitutaceae bacterium
AGGCGCAGCGCGGAGACCGTCTCGACCGGCTGGTGCGTGGGGCCGTCCTCGCCCACCCCGACGGAATCGTGCGTGTAAAGGTAGACCACCGGCAGCTTCGCGAGGGCGGCCACGCGCATCGACGGCCGGCTGTAATCGGCAAACACCAGGAACGTGGCGCAGGAGGGACGGAACAGTCCGTCGTAGGCGACGCCGTTGTTGATCGCGGCCATGGCGTGCTCGCGGATGCCGTAGCGCAGGTTGCGCCCGGCGCGGTTGGTTTTGTCGAAATCCTTGTCGGCGGCGATATAGTTGAGGGTCGAGCCGTGCAGGTCGGCGCTGCCGGAGATCAGCAGCGGCAATTCGGCGGCAACCGGCTGGAGCACATCGCGGCCCGCGGCGCGCGTGGCGAGCTTGGCGTCGGCGGGGAACGGCGGGACCTTTTCCAGCAGGGCGGCGGCGCTCACCGGCTGGGCGCGGCGGTCGAGCAACGCGGCCCGGTCGGGGTTCACAGTCCGCCAGGCGTTGTAGGTTTTCAGCCACTTTTTATAGGCGCGGATGAGCCGCTGCTTGTGGCCAGCAAAATAGGCGCGCACCGCGTCGCTCACGTAAAAATGCTGGTCGGCGGGCAGGCCGAGGCCGGCGCGCGCGGCGTCGGCAAACTTGGCGCCGCCCTCGCCGTGCGCCTTCGAGGTTCCCTGCACCTCGGGAATGCCCTTGCCGATGATGGTCTTGGCGATGATGAGCTGCGGCCGGCCGGACTTGGCTTTCTTGGCCTTGTTCAGGGCCTTGAGGATCGCCGGCATGTCGTGCCCGTCGGGCAGGGTCTGCACGTCCCAGCCGATGGCCTTGAACCGCTGCGCGGCGTTCTCGCTCTGCGTCTTCGCGGCCATGGCGTCGAGCGTCACGTCGTTGGCGTCAAAGATGAGGATGAGGTTGTCGAGGCCCTGGTGGCCGGCAAACGCGACCGCCTCCATCGCCACGCCCTCCTGCATGCAGCCGTCGCCGGCCAGGCAGATGACATGGTAGTCGAAAACCGGATGCTCGGGCGTGTTGAAGCGCGCCTCGGCCATTTTTCCCGCCATGGCCATGCCCACGGCGTTGCCCACGCCCTGCCCGAGCGGGCCGGTGGTGCATTCGACGCCGGGCGTCTCGCCAAACTCGGGATGACCGGGGGTCTTGCTGTGCAGCTGGCGGAAGTTCCTCACCTCCTCAAGCGACAGGTTGTAGCCGCTGAGGTGCAGCCAGCCGTAAAGGAACATCGAGCCGTGGCCGGCCGAGAGGACGAACCGGTCGCGATTGAGCCAGCGCGGCTCGTCCGGGTTGTGCACCAGCGCATGGCCGTAGAGCACGGCGCCGATCTCGGCGGCGCCGAGCGGCAGGCCGAGATGGCCGATGCCGGCCTTGTGGACGGCATCAATGGCGAGTCCGCGGGCCTGGGCGCAGGCCTGCGCAAGAGCTTCGGTATTCAATTTCATGGAGAAAACCTTTCTGGCACCGGGATGTCCCGGAGCGGCACGGATCCAACGGCCGGCGCGGGCACGATGGCGGCTTGCTGGCCGAACCGACCCAACCCCGGGATGCCTTCCCTCTGCCAAACAGGCACTGATTTGCCGTGATCAGGATCCATCCGTGTCATCGTGGTCGCAGACTGGCTTAGCGGGATTACGGGCGCGATGGAAAGCAAATTTGGGTCAAAAAAAAGAGCGAGCCGGACCGGGCTCGCTCAGACGAACAGTCAACCTGCCACGAACTTCAACTGGCGGGCGTGGCCGGAACAGCCGGAGTCGCCGCTGCATCGGCCGGGACCGCCGCCGGCACTTCCTCCTCATACCGCTTCTTCTTGACGGCCATGGCCGCCTTGCCCGTCCGCTGGCGCAGGTAGTACATGCGGGCGCGCATCGTCTCGCTCTCGCTCTCGATTTCGATGCGGTCGATGTTGGGCGAGTTGACCGGGAAGACGCGCTCGACGCCCTCACCGTAGCTGATGCGGCGGACCGTGAACGACTCGTGGATGCCGTGGCCCTTGCGGGCGATCACGACGCCGGAGAAGATCTGGATACGCTCCTTGTCGCCTTCGCGCACCTTGGTGTGGACGCGCACGCCATCGCCCACTTTGAAGGGCGGCAGGCCCTGCTTAATCTGATGGGCGGTGATTTCTTTGATGATCGGGTTCATGGGACTGCTTCTCCAGTAAATCGGGTCTGACCTGACGGGTTTTCTCGATACGCCGCGCCTGCCGCCACTTTTCGATGTCGCCGTGGTGCCCCGAAAGGAGCACTTCCGGCACGGACATGCCGCGAAATTCGGCGGGCCGCGTGTATTGAGGAAAGTCGAGCAACTTGCCGGTGAAACTTTCGCTCGTCAACGACTTTTCCTCCCCGAGCACACCGGGAATAAAACGGACCAGCGCGTCGATCACGACCGCGGCCGCCAGCGTGCCGTTGGTGAGCACATAATCGCCGATGCTGATCTCCTGGTCGATCAGGCGGTCGCGGATGCGCTGGTCGATCCCCTCGTAATGGCCGCTGAGCAGGATAAGGTGTTGCTGGCGGGAAAGATCCTCGGCGAGCACGGGGCTGAGCGGCGTGCCGTCGGGCGTCAGGTAAATCCGCCGGCAGCCGGGCTGCTGCAATTGCTCGATGGCCGCGAACACCGGCTCGGGCTTGAGCACCATGCCCGCGCCGCCGCCGAAGGGCCGGTCGTCCGCGGTCTTGTGCTTGTCGGTCGTCCAGTCGCGCAGGTTGTGCACCTGCACCGACACCAGCCCGGCCTCGATGCCCCTGCCGAGGATGCTCTCAGCCAGGAAGCCGTCGAGCATCCGCGGAAACAACGTGAGGATGTCGATATGCAGAGCCATCGAGAAAGCGTCTACACCAAGATCGCAAAGAACGCCAAGAAATGAAAAACCCCGGCAGATCAACCGGGGCCTTCGCGACCTTTGCGGTCTTGGTGTAAAAAGCGTCAGGAACTCGCCGGGGCGGCGGGGGCGGGAGCCGGCGCGGCCGTCACGGCGGCCTGGCGGCGGCGCTCCTTCTTGATCAGCGCATGCATGGTGTCGGTCGGGCGGGCGCCCTTGCTGACCCAGTAATCCACGCGGTCGAGTTTGATCTTGAGCGTATTGCCCTTCGCCTCGGGCGTGTAGGTGCCGAGGATTTCCGTGGCGTCGCCATCGCGGCGGGAACGCTCTTCAGCCACCACCACCCGGAAAACGGGCTTGTGCTTGGTGCCGATGCGGGAAAGACGGATCTTGAGGGCCATGAGACGGAGGCGGACGGACGTTGAGTGGTTTGGAAAAGCCGACGAGTGCACCGGGCGGCCATCGGCTTGTCAAGTCTCGTGTCGGACGGGTAGTGGGTCAGTTTGCGTCTAGGGGGATCGCGGCGGATAAATGGTCTTGTGCATCCAAGACGGAGGCTTGGGGATTATCGTGCCATCTTTGGTGGTGTATGGATCATCAATCAGAGATCGTTTGAGTTGCCCAAGATTGATCTGCGCATATTTGGTGACGCTGCCGCAAATTTCTTCTGCGTCCTCACCGGGTGGTACGGCGACCATTAATTCTTTGGCGGGAAACTTCTCGCGGAATATCCGAATTGCCGGGATTTGGTCACTGTCTGCCGTAATCAATATAACCTTATCGGTTCGGTCCTCCATGCCTGCACGTAGCATTTCGATGGCGATATTGATGTCAGTCTGCTTTTCCTCGTGATCTATGTATGTCTGTTCACAGGAGGCGCGGCATTTTCGGTCAGCCCTACGAATCTTCCCTTCAATGATTCTGATTCCCAAATCGGCATAGACCCTAAGCAGCGTTCTATGCCGGTTGTGTTTGTTTAAGTTCCAAGTGGGTACAGAGGTAAAAAAACAGATTTCAATGACCGTCTCTTGGCTAGGCATAATTAGCGCATTGGCTAATGACTTTAGATTCAGCCACTTGAACCCATGCCAATTGGGATGGTTATCAATCGCGTGATACAGGTTTAGCCCATCAACGAGAACGATCACGCGTTTCATGGGGATAAAAAAACCCGTGGCCACAGGACCACGGGACCAAGCCCCGAAGGACAAGGGATTAAGTTGGTATGAATCATTGGCATTCTCCTAAGAAAATCAAGCTGCTTTTGCAGGTCTAGCTTCTTCGGTAAAAAAAGCGATAATTTCTTGAATCTCCCAAACACGATCTGTGATACCTGCCTGCATTGCGGGCGTGACGCGCAGGCTTTGGTGAATCCGGCAAAAGTTGTAGTACATCATGAATAGGGCGAGCATGTGCTCGTGGTTCTCGACTTTTTTTGAAAAC
>JBAZMN010000230.1:0-4268 GCA_041649735.1 Opitutaceae bacterium
GGCGCGCAACCACAGCGCGCCCTGACAGAGGTACTGCACGGCGGCCAGGTTGTGGCTGACGAAGAGGACGGTGCGTCCGCCGCGGGCGACCGCATCGATTTTGCCCAGGCACTTCCTTTGAAACGCGGCGTCGCCCACCGCCAGCACCTCGTCGATGATCAGAATCTCCGGGTCGAGGTGCGCGGCCACGGCGAAGGCGAGGCGCACGTACATGCCGCTGGAATAATGCTTCACCGGCGTGTCGAGGAACTTCTCGACCTCGGCAAAGGCCACGATCTCGTCGAACTTGCGCCGGATCTCCGCCCGCGTCATGCCCAGGATCGCGCCGTTAAGGAAGATGTTCTCCCGGCCGCTGAGTTCGGGATGGAATCCGGTGCCGACCTCTAGCAGCGAGGCCACCCGGCCCTGGAGCACAACCCGCCCGGTGCTCGGCTCGGTAATGCGGGAAAGGATTTTGAGCAGGGTCGATTTGCCGGCGCCGTTGCGGCCGATGATGCCAACCACTTCCCCGCGTTTCACTTCGAAGGAGACATCACGGAGCGCCCAAAATTCTTCGCGACCCGCCCGCGGTGCCGTCGGCTGCCGCAATCGAGCCCAAAAATTACGCAGGCCTTGCGCGAGGGTATCCCGCAAGGTGTCGTGCCTCGCCTCGTGGCTCAGCAAGTAGCGCTTGGAGAGCTTTTCGACCGCGATGACGGTATCAGCAGACATGGGGGATCAAATGTTATCGGCGAAGGAGCGCTCGGTGCGGCGGAAGAACCAGAGACCGGTGCCAAGCAGCACCAGGGTGATCGCCACCGACATCACCAGGCCCGGTGCGTAAAAATCCGTCACGCCGCCCAGCAGGCACCAGCGGAAGCCGTCGACTGCGCCGCTCAGTGGATTGAGCGCCAGCAAATCACGCCAGTTGGGAAGGTAATCCGTGCGAAAACCTACCGGCGTGACAAACATGCCGATCTGCAGCAGAAACGGCGTGATGAAGCGGAAGTCGCGGTACTTGACCGTGAGCGCCGTGATCCACAGGCCGGCCCCGAAGGCGATCAGCAGGGTGGCGAGAATGAATACGGGGAGCAGCAGCAGCCGCCACGTCGGCGTCACCCCCAGGGCCAGCGCAAATGGCGCCGCAATGACCAGCAGCACCACGAGGTCCACCAGCGCGACGGTCAGGGCCGACAGCGGCACGACGAGGCGCGGAAAATAGACCTTGGAAATCAGGTGGGTGTTGCCCACCAGGCTGTTGCTGGCCCCGCCGAACGCGGAGGAGAACAGCTGCCATGGCAGCAGACCGGCCAGCACCAGCAGCGGGTAGGGCACGCCCCCGCCGGGCATTTTCGCCAGTTTGCCGAAGACAAAGGTCAGGAGCGTGGTCTGCACCGCCGGCTGGATCACCGCCCAGGCCACCCCCAGCACGGTCTGTTTGTAGCGCACCTTGATGTCCCGCCACGCCAGGAATCCCAGCAGCTCCCGATACCGCCACAGGTCGCGCCAATAATGCTGTTCGGCCTGGCCGGCTTCAATGACGAGGGTTTCGGGCGAGGATGAATTCATGGGCTAGGCGGCGAGGGCGCGTCGCAGCTGTTCCTTGAAGATCGGGTACCCGAACCCTGCGGCGCGCCGGCGAATTTGTTCCGGATTCCAGGAGTGTTGCAACGCCCAAACCAGCTGCCGGGCGATCTGGGGAACGTCGCCGAAATCGACCAGCACGCCCGAGGTTGCCTCGATGATTTCCGGCACCGCGCCGGCCCGCGCGCCAAGACAGGGTTTGCCGTGGGCCATGGCCTCCAGAAATACGATCCCGAAGCCTTCCCCGCGGCTTGGCAGCGCGAAGACCGCACAGCTGCGGTAGGCTTCACTTAATCGATCGTCGTCGACGAAACCGGCAAACTCCACCGCGGCGCCCACCCCCTTCATGGCGGCCAGGTTTTCGAGCCGTGGCACATCGCTGCCGGTGCCGATGATGCGCAGCCGGGCGGCGGGCAGGGTTTGGCGCACCGTGGGCAGGGCCTCGATCAGATGGTCGACTCCCTTGTAGCCTTCCGCGGCGTCAAGACGCGCCACCGTCAGGATCACCGGCTCCGCCGGCTTGGGCGAAGCACCGGTCAATGTGCCGGCGAAATACGGGTCGAGGGCATTGGGCACGACGGCAAACCGCGACTCAGGGAGGTCGATCCTCTGCTGCATCTCGCGCCGGGTGAAATCGCTGACACACAGGATGCGCCGGGCTCCCCGCAGCGCCAGTCGTTCGGTCCACGAGTAGGGCCGCCAGACTTCGATGCCGTGAGCCACGAGATCGTATTCAATCCGGCGGTGCAGGCACCGGGCCAGCCAGGCCACGCTTAATTGGCCGAGGTGTCCGCAGACCACGCGGTCGATCCCGGAGGCCGCCCGAAGCGCGTGCCAGACGAAGGCCGGTTTGTGGTGATGGCAGGCCCGCCTCAGGGTCAGCCGTTCACCGGCGTAGCGTCGCAGCAGGGTTTCGGGAAACTCATGGTCGTTCAACACCACCAGGCGCACTTCGCCGCCGTCGCCGGCCGTCTCGCACAGCGCCTTGAGGTAGAGCCGCATGATGCGCTGGATGCCGCTTTCCCGCGCGAACAGTTCAGGGCAGAGCAACAGCGTCTTCATGCGGCCGGCCGGCGGTTCAAAAAGGCGACGAGCACGGCCAGGCTCCACACCCGGGACCACGCCCGCTCATCCGTACCAGCCTGGAAGTCGCGCCAATAGGCTTGCACTGCTGCTGCGTCGAGCAGGCCGGTGCGGGTGATCGAGGCGGACGTGAAGGTGTCGTCGAGGAAAGGCTTCAGCTCACCACGCATCCAGACGGCGAACGGCAGGGTAAAACCGCGCTTTTCCCGGCGGAGGATTTCTTCAGGCAGGAGACCGCGCAAGGCATCGGCGAGGGTTGATTTGGCCTGGCCGCCGCCGGACTTGAACCGCGCCGGCTGCGCCCACAGCCACTCGACCAAGGGCACGTCGATGAACGGCACGCGCAGTTCGAGCGAGTGGGCCATGCTCATGACGTCGCTGTCGCGCAGCAGCACATCGGTCATGTAGGTGCGCAATTCCCAGGCACTGATGGTCTGGAAGGAATCTGCACCTGCCAGCTCTGCGGGCAGGTCGTCGAGGCGGGGATGATGCAGCGGCGCTGCCAGGCCGGGCCGCAGATCCGGGTGGAGTAGGGAATGACCCAGGGCGGTGGAAAAAACCCGCCGTTGCAGCGAACAGAGACCATGCAGGTCGCGGGCCTGGGTCAGAAAGTCGGCCAGTTTGCGGCTGCGCACGCCGCCACGCGCCAGGCGCCGGGTGACCGCGGTTTGCACGGCCGCGGGCAACTTCCTCCAGACCGGCAGCAGACGGGCCAGGCGGGGCAGATCGCTGAACGATGGATAGCCGCCGAACAGCTCGTCGCCGCCGAGCCCGGAAAGCGCCACCTTCACCCCGCCGGCCCTTGCCGCCCGGCTCACGTAATAGGTATTGATGCCGTCGCCGGTCGGCTGGTCAAAGGCGTGCAGGAGACGATCGAGATCCGCGGCCACCTGCCGGCCGGTCAGCATGGTTTCATGATGCTCGGTGCCCAGTGCCTCCGCGGCCCGCCGGGCAGGGCCCGCCTCCGAGTAGGCGGTTTCGTCAAACACCAGGGAAAAGGTTTTCAGCCGCGAAGCGCCGGCGCGGGTCATCAACGCCACGATGCCGGAGGAGTCGAGTCCGCCGGAAAGAAATGCGCCCACCGGCACGTCGGCGATACGATGGGCCTGAACGGTGTCGTCGAGCCGCGCCCCCAGCTCGCGCTGAAATTCCCCGGCGGTGCGACAGCGGGAAGTCGGGCCGGCCATGGGGAACCGCCACCACGTTTTCAGTTCCAGCCGGCCTCCGGCGTAACGCGCACATTCGCCCGGCCGGAGGCTGAACATGCCTTCATAGATCGTGCGCGGCGCCGGCACGGCGAAGTAAGCCAGATATTCCCCGACGGCATGCGGATCGATGCGGCCGGTGGCCACGCCTGCCGCGAGCAGGGCGTTCAGTTCCGAGGCAAAGGCCAGATGCTGGGCGGCCGCGTCATGATGATAATACAGGGGTTTGATGCCGAACGCATCGCGGGCGAGGAAAAGACTTTGCTCCTGCTCATCCCACACGGCGAAGGCGAACATGCCGCGCAGCCGTCGCAGGCAGGCTTCGCCCCAGCGGGTGAAGGCAGCCAGCAACACCTCGGTGTCACACTGCGAGCGAAAGGGATAGCCACCGGCCGCCAGCTTGGCGCGCAACTCGCG